>JAGLSY010000286.1 GCA_023135545.1 Thermoplasmata archaeon
AGAGTTATCGCCATGCCGCTGCCCTTTATCTCGTTTATCTCGGGAGCGAGGTATTCCTTTTCCATCCTCTTGATAAGGCTAGCCCTGAATTTTTTCAGCGTGGATTTTTCCAGTTTGGCCAGTTGAATAAGCCGGTCTGTTGGATAATACCTGAGATGGCGGCCGTCCTTCAGGACAGTAATCAGCCCGCATACCTCCAACTTTGCCAGGGCACCCCGCATGGAGCCCCTGTTGCCGAATGCTTCTATCAGGGCACCGGTGCTCGAACCTGGCTCCTTCAATATCTGTTTGAATATCTCGTTGAAAAAACGCTCGTTCAACAGGCTCAGTATCTTTTTTGAATCATCCATCTTGAGCATGCCAGACGGGTAAAAGATTGTTTTGCCGAAGTAATCTTTTCTTTCAACGTATCCGGCTTTCTCCAGAGCATCCAGGTGCCATACTATGGTGGGACGAGAAATCGGAAGCTCCGAAGATATGCGGGAGATTGACGAGCAGGGCATTACGCAGAGCATCTGAAAAATGTCTCTTCGGTTATCATTCAAAAGAGCGCTAGCCTGTCTTCTTTTCTTCAGGTCCTGCTCGGTTTCCGGGGGCTTGTCCTCCACCGCCCTCTTCAGTGCATCGCCTATCTTGACCAAGATATATCACCTAGGCCTCGTCTATAAGCCCATACTCTGAAAGTATCTGGGTGAGTATATACCCTGGCTCCAGGGCACCGATGTCCTCCTGGGAAAGCTTGTTGATGGTCCTGACCAGACTCTGCCTGATCTTGGGGGTGAGCTTTGACTTCTTTTCCTTGGGTATCTGCTCTAAAGCATCGTTCAAAAGGGCTGACATATCCACGACCTGCTTGGGTGACTGGCTTGCCAAGGCAGCCTGCTGGACGATTATGCCGCTTCCCCTCACGATGGTGTAAGGGTGCCAGAACCGGCTGTGCTTGCTGCTCCTGCACTTGATAATCTTCAATTCCCTCTTTTCCGGGCTGTCGTGGCTCCGGTATCTAAGATGGATAACGTTGTCGGCCAGATACATGGGAATTACCAGTTCTGGACCCGAAAGGTCTCCTGCAACACCATGCTCCTCCAGCGTGCACACCACGGTCCCGATGTTCCTGGTTCCCCGGAGAAGCGCGGATACCAGGTCCCTCTGCTCATACTTCTGTTCCGTTGACCATAAAACCGGAGTGAGGGGATCGACGACTATCCTGGCCTTGTATCCTTCCCAGTCATCCACAAAGCCGGCCAATTCCGTCTTTATGAAATCAGAGAATTCCCGGCCTCCGGCATCCACGAAGACCAGCATGCCCTCGTCGATGTAATCCTCGATGTCCTCCCAGCCCATCTCCACAACCCCCTTGATTATCTGCTTGGGGCTCTCATCCAGCGTTATAAAAATCGCGTCTTCTCCTATCTCCAGTCCGCGCTTCAAGAAGTAGGTGGCGAAGGTTGTCTTGCCGGCACCCGAGGTGCCGATAACCGCGGTTATGGTATTCTCATTTATGCCGCCGTCCATCAGCCTGTTCAGACCGTAGACGCCGCTCTTGATCTTTTTCAGGGGTATGTGGCTCACCATCCAAGGGAATCCAGCTTCTTTTCCTTCTTGGTCTTCTTCTTGAACTCTTTGTAGTGGTCCTTGCAGAGTTTGACCTTCTTGCCGCCGCCCGTAAAGCTGTGGCCCAGGGCCTTGTCCACCTTTTTCCTGGATAAAGAACGGGCTGATTCATTGTTGCAGGTCGAGACCTCGCAGGTTTCCACATCTTCTGCCTTTCTTTCTCTGGCCATTGGTATTCTTTAATCCAGTATGTATATTAAAAGGTATCGTGTATGAATAGGGACGAATAGAAAGATTGAGCGAGAGGGGGATTTGTTATGTGGGGTGTGGATAAGGACCCCGCCCTTCGGACGGGGCTTCATTTAATCTCCTCGCAATTAGAACGAGGAGGATATTCCTCTGCTGGGTATTGCTGTCACCCGCTGGGACATCAATAACAAGACCCCGCCTCTGCTATTATCGAGATTGCTCCGCCTCCACTTTTTTCTTTTAAGATTTTCTGCGCTGGCCAGGCTCCAAAAGAAAAAAGACGGACAAATAAAGAAAACTCGCCTGGCATGCTCGAAAATCATGGGTTAAATGGTATCGACAAAAATCCTAGCATACAAAAGTCATGAAAGGCTGCGCAACCCATGGCCAGCAAGCTGGCCCGGGCGGGGCATGTTAATGAGGGCAGGTGTGTAATGCAGGCATTTGTTTGCTGGGTTATGCTTGCCTTTATCCTCCCCTAACCTTGCGCTTCTGCGCTGGCCGTCCCCTACCTGCTCGAAGCGCCTGGCAACCTCACAGCGTTGGTCCCAGCATTAGTTAGCGTGGGTCTCAGTGTTGTCCCAGTGTGGCGGGGGAGGTAGGTGGGCCTAATTAGAATCCTAGTAAAAATCTCTCTCTACAACATGGTCGTATCATAGACTATATCAGGGCATTCAGAAAGTCCCTGGCCGCCACCAAAGCATTCTCCCTGTTCGCCGGGTATGCCGCCGTCTTGAGCGAGATGTCTATCACATTCTTTCCCCTGGCCAACACTATCTTTTCTTCCAGAGCTATATCCTTGTCCACCCTGAAATGAAGATTGCAGTGTTCGTCCATCCTGTCATCTATTTCTTCCAACAGCTTTTCGATGATGCCAGTATTCTTGAGGCTGATGAAAAAGTCTTTGATCTCCCTTTTCCTGGTTATGGCGGCTTCCAAAATAATTATGGGATTTCCGAAGTGGCCATCGGTTCTTGTCGCCTCTATCTCGGTATCGCCAGCAATATAAGCCAGCGCCTCTCTTACCTTATCTTCTGACTCGGTAGCGTGGACAAAGGTTCTGAAATGCACTCTCAAGAATGACATTGGTCAATGATAATAGAAGGTGTATGTATACTTTATTCCGCAACTATAAAAAGCTGTTCTCATATGCACCTGCGGGTGAGGCACAAATGATAGAGGTCAGATTTCACGGTAGAGGAGGCCAGGGTGCGGTTATCGCATCCAATATTCTGGCCGAGGCAGCTTTCCTTGAGGGAAAGGCTGTCGCGGCTTTTCCATACTTCGGTGTGGAGAGGAGAGGGGCTCCTGTTACGGCATACACACGCATAGACGACAGGGAGATAAGGATCAAATCCGGAATTTACGAGCCAGACTATGTGATAGTCATGGACCAATCTCTTGTGAAGGCCGTTGATGTGGTGGCGGGTCTGAAGCCCGGCGGCAAGGTGATAATCAACACCACGAAAAGCTCGGAATCTTTTGAACTGGGGGATGTTGATGTGTCGACCGTGGACGCCACTGGCATTGCGATTGAGAACAGACTGGGCAGCAAGGCGGCACCCATCGTGAACAGTGCTATCCTGGGCGGTTTTGCAAAGATTTCCGGAGTTGTCCAGTTGGACTCGCTTGTGAAAAGCGTGAAAGCCATTGTCCCCGTCAAGAAGGATGAGAATGCGACCGCGACCGAGCAGGCCTTTGGCAGGGTGGTGGTCGAATGAACTTCGATTTTTTACAAAATCTCGTTCATTATAAGCCTGCTGTGAAACAGGAGGCGATATAGTGGGAATGGAGAAGTACAAGGGATACCAGGACCTTCCATTGATGCCGATAACCGACACGTCATCGGAGGCAAACCAAACAGGCTTCTGGAAGACCTTCAAGCCGGTTTTTGACAAGGAAAAATGCATCAAGTGCAACATCTGCTGGAAGTTCTGCCCCGAGCCGACCATATCTTTGGATGAGGAAGGATTTCCGGTCATAGAGTTGTTCCACTGCAAGGGCTGCGGAATATGTGCGAACGAGTGTCCGAAGGACGCGATAAAGATGGTACTGGAGGAGTGATTATGCGAGAGCAAAGCGATTGCATAATCAATTCCGAATTGAAAAGGAGGAATTAGATATGAAGATGGTCATAAGCGGAAACTCGGCATCGGCCTATGGAGCCAAGATTGCGAGGGCGGAGGTCATAGCGGCTTACCCCATAACACCCCAGACTTCCATCATCGAGAAGATCGCCAACTTCGTCGCCAACGGAGAGTTCGACACACAGTTCGTCAAAGTGGAGAGCGAGCACAGCGCCATGGCGGCTTGCATTTCGGCTTCTCTCACAGGAGCCAGAACATACACGGCCAGCTCGTCCCACGGTCTTCTTCTGATGCACGAGATGCTGATCTGGGCCTCTGGAGCCAGGACACCCGTTGTAATGTCAAATGTCAACAGGGCCAACGGCCCCCCGTGGAGCGTGTGGGCAGACCAGCACGATACCATGGCCCAGAGGGACACTGGCTGGATGCAATTTTACTGCGAGAGCAACCAGGAAGTTTTGGATTCGATTTTGATGGCCTACAAGGTGGGAGAGTCCCCCGATATCATGCTTCCAGCCATGATAATAGAAGATGCTTTTATTCTGTCTCACACGGTGGAGCCAGTGGACATCCCGGACCAGGACGAGGTGGATGATTTTCTTCCCTCTTACAACCCGGAGCAGACCCTTGACCCCGACAACCCGAAGGGCTTTGGCTCCCTCGTGATGCCTGAATGGTACATGGAGTTCAGGTACAAGATCGCCGAGGCAATGGACAAGACCAGGGACCGGATCCGCGAGGTGGAAAAGGACTTCGAGAAGAGGTTCGGCAGGTCATACGGTGGATTGATGGACTTCTACGAGGTGGAGGATGCCGACGCAGTTCTTGTAATCGGCGGAAGTGTGGCCAGCACCGCGAAAGAGGTTATCGACAACATGCGAAAGCAGGGTAAGAAGGTCGGCCTCGCCAGGGTAAGATGCTTCAGGCCTTTCCCGGTGGACGAGGTAAGATGGCTGGCCAAGAAGGTCAACTGCATCGGCGTGGTTGACAGGAGCTATTGCTTCGGCCACGGCGGGCCGATCGCGGCAGAGCTGTACGGGGCATTGCTGCCGACAGG
>JAGLSY010000287.1 GCA_023135545.1 Thermoplasmata archaeon
AGCACTCTCGTTTCATTCACCGAGCCGTTGTATGACCTGGCCGATGAGGTTTCCGCGAGGTTGACATCGCCGTGCCTGGACGATTCGAAATGGGAGTTGTAGATGTTGATGGATGAGTTGTAGGTGTAAATGCCGTTCATGTTGTTCTTGACCGTGCAGTTATCTATGGTCACGTTCTCGCAGTCATAGAGGGTGATAGAGCCCTGGTTGGTCAACAGGCCATAATACCCGGAGCCGTGGCCAGAATCTATGTCAAGGTCCTTTATCACGGCATCCTTCAGCCCCACATGATACAGGTCTCTGGCCGGAATTCCGTTGACGGTATTTCCGCTCATGTTGGCGATGATGTTCTTCGAGTCATAGGGTATGTCGAAGCCGACATCGTTGAACACCATTACATTGTTCAACACAGTGGAGTTGGAGCCTATGAACCGCGTACCATTGCCCTGGCAGGATTTGATGAAGTTGTTCTCGACCAGGGGGTCGCAGAAGAATACGAATATACCGTCATAGCAGTGGCTGATCTCGTTCCCCTTGAGATGCGAGGATGAGTTCCAGACAAGTATTCCGACCGGGCATAGCTCGATGTAATTGTTGTATATCCGGGGGCCGGAATAGGCGATGATCCCGTGCATGCAGGTGTTGATATGATTGTCTATAATCATCGGCATAGAGCCATTATCGCAGACTATGCCAGCATACAAGGAGTTGTTGATTCTGCAATTCTTTATCAGCGGAGTGGATTCATTTCCGCAGTAGATGGCATAGTAATAGCTGTATGCCACTGTCGAATTGACTATCAGCGGCGAAGTGCCTATGGAGCAGTTGATGCCTCTGGATGCGAAGGATATATCAACATAGTCCAGTACACAGTCTCTGCTTCCGTTTTCGAACACGATGCCTCCCCAATCCTGCGAGCCCGGGTTTTCGGAGGACGGCTTGAAGTAAATGGAATTGTACATATTGCCGACAGCCTTCAAGGTTCCGTTTATGTAGAAGGAAACACCCTCGCTGAATATCACTTCAACACCAGGCTCAATGGTGAGTGTTATGTTCTGTACCAATGAGATGGTGTTCTTCACTCTGTACGGATAGTTCGGAATATAGGTCCAGACAGTGTCCGTGTTGATATTGCCGATAATCTCGATGCCGGTCTCCTTGGCCCTGGTTCCCTCTTGCCTGTCTTCCGTGATCGCGGGTGCAGGCCAGATGGTCATTGACATCGGTGCCAATAAAGATAGGACGAGCAATAGTGCAAGGATACGGGAATGCCTCATACGACCAATCCGGGTCTAATCCTTCTTTTCGACCCTTGTGCGCAGAAGCCCGGCTGCCCTCAGTTCCTTTTTGAGGGTCTCGACACCAGTTATAATATCCGCTTCCTGCTTGGCGCCAGTGCACACTACCTTTCCGGAACCGAAGAGGAGCATTACCACCTTGGGTACTGCCACCCTGTAAACCAATCCAGGGAACTGCTCGGGCTCGTACTCCACCCTCTCCAGACCAAGTGTGATCGCTATGGCATTGAGGTTGAGGTCGCTCTTGAGATCATATACCGCCACGATGTTCTGGACAGTTATCTCTGGCTTCTTTATTATGCCTGCCAGTCCGGCGTCCTCCAGCTTCTTACTGACGGTCTTGATGGTCTTCTGGACGCTCTCGATGGTCTTGGCCCCCGTACAGTTGGCCTTGCCGCTCCTGAACAGGAGGATGGCCGTCCTCTCGGACTTCAACCTGTAGACCAATCCAGGGAACTGCTCGGGCTCGTACTCTGCACCCTCAAGTGCCAGTGCAACGGCCGTCAGGTCCAGCTTCTCTGCAAGGACAGTGGATGCCACGATGTTCTCGATGCTCACCTCGGTCTTCTGTACACCTTTCTTATCTGTTTTCTTTGCTGCCTTAGGTGTCGTTTTCTTATCTGTTTTCTTTGCTGCCTTAGGTGTCGTTTTCTTACCTGTTTTTTTTGCTGCCATAATTAGTCTCCCCTTTAAATAGTCTTTAAATACTCTTTAAATACTAAGGAATGTCAACGCTGATATCATTACTATTTAAATAACATTTGGTCGGCCCTTCGGGCAAATCTGAATAACCTGCCCCCCGTTTTTCATGGTCACGAACATCTCGCACTCGATCATGACAGGGCAATCCAGGCAGCGCTCCATGGCCTTCCTGTATTCGGAATCTGAATAAAGCCTCTGGTCCATGGGCAACAATTGCCCCAGCCTTACTTATAATTACCGCAAAACTCCCCGCCCTTCAGGCGAGGCTATAATTGCGCCCCTCGGCCACAAAGCGAGGGGTAATTCTTCTGCTGGAACACCGCTGTCACTTGCCAGCACATCCGAATCAAATACTTCGCTTGAATCTTGTTAATAATCGTATTAGATTTTCTGGTCGCGTACAGATGAAGGTTTAACGCGCAACCAGAATAACAAGACCCCGCCTCTGCTTTTATCGAGATTGCTCGGGGGCGCTGGCACATCGGTTCCCTCGCAACCCAAGGCCAGCAAGCTGGCCTGGGCGGGGCATGTTGTTGTTGGCCTGCTATGCCATGCAGACACCTGCATGGGTTAAACTGGTCTGTACGTGCCAACGGGGGCCACAGTGTTTCCCAACATGGGTCACAACATCACTCTACATGGTGGGGGGTTTGGTAGGTGGGTATGGATGCACCAACTGCGGATGTTTCAACGCACCAACTCCCCAAAGACATCAAAAGTTTGAAGTGAAATGGTGTGTTATGCATCGATATGGATGCGGTGATCTTCGACCTTGACGGAACTCTTTTTGACTCCAGAGCAACCATAAGAAGGTGCCTTAACGCCACAATGATGGAATACGGCAAGGAGCCCTTTGGAGAGGATGTCAAGGACCTTATCGGCAA
>JAGLSY010000288.1 GCA_023135545.1 Thermoplasmata archaeon
ATCAACACCATACCGGCAGCCGTGGCCTCCATCCAGGTCACCGATGCAATAAAATTACTGCTGGGCAAGGAGATCACGGGGGGACTGACCCTCATCGACATGTGGAACCGGAAGTTCGAGGTTGTGGAGATCGAAAGAAACCCGGAGTGCCAGACCTGCGGAAAGCGGGATTTCGAATTCCTGGAATTGGAGGTGCTGGCAGGCGGTGAGATGGACTTCATGATGGTCAAGACCTGCGAAGCAGATGCTTATGATGCCATACCCAAGAAGCTGGCCAGCGTTAACATAGAGGCCGCAGTTACTGAGCTTCAAGAGGCAGGCTACACTCTTATCGCGGATGCGGGGGTCATGTGCGTGGTGGAGAAAGACAGGCTAGAATTCCAGTTGTTTTCCAGTGGCCGTGTTTTGGTAAAGACCGCTGTCATGGAGGACGCTGAGGCAGGAGCCAGACTTCTTTTTTCATGCTTGAAAGCAGCCTTAGAGTGATCTTCATGAAGGGCAACTTATTCACAGAAGAACTAATTGCTCCCTGCGGCATGAACTGCAATATCTGCAGTGCTTATCTGGCCTATGATAGGGACATACCCAAACGAAAGGGGAATATCAAGTGCAAGGGATGCAGACCAAGGAACAAGCAGTGTGCTTTTGTGAAAAAAAGATGTGGGGACAGATTGATGAAACAGGAGGTCCAATACTGCTTTGAATGCGATAAATTCCCTTGCGAGCATATTGAAAAGATCAGTGCCAAATATGAAAAGAAATATAATGCCAGCTTCATTGCGAACCTTGAATACATCAAGGAACACGGAGAAAAGAAGTTTCTTGAAATGGAAAGAGAAAAATGGAAGTGCCAGGAATGCGGTGGAACGATCTGCATCCACAATGGCAAATGCTATGACCATGAAAGGATAGAAACCTGGAAAGGATGATGTGATTTATTTGTTGAATTCAATTGGTCTATTAATTCTTCGATCATTTAGCCAGCTTGTCTAATTTTTCTATCAATTCGCAAGCTTTGCATATGCTGGCCATAGAGGGTTCCCCGCACTTCTCGCAATCAATTAAATTAGCGGGCTCGAAACAGGCCTTTAACGGCTCCCTCAATTTATCATAACTGGACAGTATGGAATGCCTTGTTCCGGGTGTCACATCCTCCAGCTCCGCCATCAACTTGACGAACTCGCCCCTGTGGGCGCGATATGCGTACGGGCATTCATCGACCAGTATCTCCATTTCCTCTATGATCGCGTAGAGGGCGCATTCCTCCTCCGGCACGGTTCTCAATGGCAGTATGCGGCGCACAAGGCCGGGCTGCCCTTTTTCATGGGGCCCCAGGCGTGCCAGTCTTTCCACATCGCCCCGGCAGATGTTCATCAGCACCGAGCCGGCCGTGTCATTCAGGTTGTGGCCGAAGGCTAGTTTGACGGCTCCGATCTTCTTTGCAATCCTGTTCAAAGCCTGGCGGCGGAATACACCACAATAGGTGCAAGGCACGGTATCAGGGTCGATGGCCACAGCCTCGTCCATGGTGTAGCCGAACATCTCCTTGAAAGATACGAGTTCCAGGGATACATCCAATGACCGGCATTCCTTTTCCGTGGCCTCGATTCCCTTCTCCCGGTAACCGGCAATTCCCTCATCTGCGATAATTGGATGAATCCCTATGCCGGTCCTGGCATGGAAAATATTGTGCAGAAGCCTCAGCATCACCATTGAGTCCTTGCCACCGGAAACCGCGATAGCCAGCTTGTCCCCCTTCTGCATTTTACCGCTGGCCCTTATCTCCTTGGAAACACGCTTCTCGAAGAAATCCCTGAAATGTTCCTCGCAGAGATGCTGGCCGCTGTATCTTACAAGAATTATCGAGGGCTTGCCGCAACGGTCGCAGGCTATCATCAGACTTGGATGGAGGTCTTGATTTTAAATCTATTCATCGAGAATCAGATTCGCAGCTGGGTCGTCTATTTCCTCCGCATCCGGTTCTCCTGCCTCATCAATCGGTTCCGGCTCAGGTTCCGATATTTCTTCATCCAAGGCTGCTTCCTCGTGTATCTCCTCGGGTGTTTCCTCCACAGGAGCCTCGGCTTCCGGTTCGTCCACTGCCGCCGGCTTGCCCTTTCCCTTCATCATTACCAGGCCCGCAATGGCACCGACCACGACGAGTATGAGTATCAGGTAGAGCCAGGTATTGCTGCCAT
>JAGLSY010000289.1 GCA_023135545.1 Thermoplasmata archaeon
GACAGGTAAACCTGGATAAAAGCATTGAGCCAATGACACTTGAAGCTAGACAGGATGTCCTGAACAAATTTCATCCGGACTTCATGGATACCTCGAAGAGGGAAGTTACGATAGGGCCGAACAAGGGTGAATTGTTCTACAATGGAATTGCCGACCTGCTGGAATCCCCGTCCATCCTAGACACCAGCGAGGTGGACCTCAGCAAGATAGACCATGATGTTGATATGCTGATAATCGGAGGAGGAGGGGCCGGCACCATGGCGGCACTCTTCGCGCTGGAGAACGGCGTTCCTCTAGACAAGATACTTATCACGACCAAGCTGAGGCACGGCGATGCCAATTCTATCATGGCCCAGGGCGGCATACAGGCCGCCGACAGGCCAGAGGACAGTCCGATCCTTCATTATCTAGACATATATGGAGGCGGGCATTTCACCAACATACCGGAACTGGCAAAGGTGCTGGCCATGGACGCTCCCCTGATCATCAAATGGCACGAGGAACTGGGTGTCATGTACGACCGGCATGATGACGGTGAATTTCAGGAACTTTCGGGTGGCGGCACATCCAGGAACAGGATGCACAGCGCCAAGGACTACACAGGCATGGAGATTATGAGGAACATCCGTGACAAGGCCATAAACCTGGAGATTCCGGTATTGGAGTTCTGTCCCATAGTCGAGCTTCTGCTGGATGACAAGGGCGTTGTTTCCGGCGGCGTGGCTTACAACATCGAAACCCATGAATATCACATCATAAGGGCCAAGGCTACCTTGATGGCGACCGGCGGCAGTGGAAGACTGCATCTGGCCGGCTACCCGACATCCAACCATTACGGGGCGACAGGTGACGGGCTTTTCATGGCCTATCATGTGGGAGCGAACCTCAGAGATTTGGACACCATCCAGATACACCCGACAGGAGATATTTATCCAGACCCGGTCATAGGCATATTGTCCACCGAGAAGATACGCGGCCTGGGCGCAAAGCCACTTAACATTCACGGTGACCCCTTCGTATTTCCACTGGAGCCGAGGGATGTGGAATCCGCCGCTTTTATCGCGGAATGCGATAAGGGAAATGGTGTGACCACGCCAACCGGCATGCCAGGGATATGGTTGGACTCTCCAATGATAGATATCATTCACGGGCCGGGCACGATCAATGAAAAGCTGGCCGGGGAGGTCAGGAAGTTCAAGAGATTCGGAATAGATATGACCAAGCACCCGATCCTCGTGTACCCGACCTACCACTATCAGAACGGCGGCGTTGAAATAAATAAAAAATGCGAGACAACCGTTGCAGGACTGTACGCGGCCGGAGAGGTAACCGGCGGCGTCCACGGAAAGAACAGGTTGATGGGCAATTCGCTCCTTGGTTTCAATGTCTTCGGCAGGCGGGCCGGTATCTTCATGGCAGAGTATGTGAAGACCAGAACCGTCGGCAAACTGTCCCTGGACCACATAGACAAGTTCAACAAGATGGTGGAGGAGGCCGGCCTCAAGCATGAGGGAAAGGCCCCGATAATACTGCCGGAGTACAGAGGCAAGGAAGCCCTGGCAAGAGCACTGGACATATTGTGAGGTTGTGAAATGATAGAGATATTGGATGACTGGTGCAAGGGCTGCGAAATATGCATAATACGATGCCCGGTAGATGCACTGGAAATGTCTGACATAATGAACAGGAAGGGCGTCAGGGTGCCCAGACTCAAGGAGGACAACAAATGCAACCAGTGCATGCTCTGCGAGCTTCTCTGTCCGGACTTTGCCATCAAAGTAATCAAAGAGGAGAAGGAAGAAACTGAAGAAAAAGAGTGCAAACTGATCATAGGAGGTGTTTGCGCTGAATAAACAATCTG
>JAGLSY010000029.1 GCA_023135545.1 Thermoplasmata archaeon
CAGCACGTGGGCAGGAGGATGGAGCATGCAGATATCGTGCACAGGTTTGTCGCGATATTGATAGACTCAATACTCATCGGTATTATTGTGGGAATAATGTACGCTGTCGTCATCATCGGAGGGCTGATGGATATCGGAACGGATCCGGGCTCTTTGAGTACTGGCATGTTCACGGGAGCCATATTTATAGTGACAATAATATCTTATGTCATATTCCTCCTGTATTTCGTTGTGATGGAGGGTGGTCCAAGCGGCGCCACCATCGGAAAGAAGGTCATGAAGCTGAAAGTGGTTGACGAGCAATACAGGGATATCGACATGGGAAAGGCCTTCATCAGGAACATTCTCAGGTGGATTCCTTATCTGTCATACCTGATATTCATCATAGATGTCATAATGATACTTGTCAGGGACGACAACCAGTCCTTGAGGGACATAATCGCCCACACCTATGTGGTCAAGGTGCCGCAGTATGCCCAGCAGGGCTACATGCCGCCACCGCCACAGGCGCAGTACCAGCCACCGCCGCCCCAGCAGCAGGCACCCCCGCCGCAGCAGCCACCACAGCAGGGTCAGCAGCAGCCGCCCCAGTACTGAGCGGAATAAATGCAGAGGCCATCGCGGCCTCTGCAATCTTTAAATTTTTGAATATAGAATTTTGAATATATCATCCCTGGTAATGACTATACCCGCCATCCGGCCCCCCGCCACACTGGCTTATCACTGGGACCCAAACTGTCCAACACTTATATCCCACACTGGATGTTAGAAAAGATATGGGATTTAAGTAAGCACAATCAGCCTCCGGCTGAATGCGCTTATACTTATAATATTTCCTCGCCCCTGACAATCTCGATCCTGCAGGGACTGGATATCTTCAGGCCGGCCTTCCATAGAGCTGTTTTCGCATCCTGGAAATTAGCCTGGTTGGTCCTAATGGTGATTATGGCCTGGTTCTTCTTAACACGGGCGGCGGTTCCCACCGGTTTGCCGAAGGCCCCCCTCATACCACTGGATATCCTGTCTGCCCCGGCGCCGGTCGCCATCTTGTTCTCCCTGATTACCTCGTGTGGGTACACCCTGATCTTCAAAAAATAGCCCTGGGCACCCGCTTTCCTCTGGATATACCTGTTGGAGGCAATACGTGCGGCCTCTAGGGAATTGTGTCTTATCTGGCAGGCATCGTTTACACGCAGGATCATCTCCACGGGGAAGTCGGTCCTTGTTTTGTTCCCTGTTTCAAAGTTGGTGATCCTGAGATGCGGAACTCCACCCATATACTTACGTCTGGTATAGGATTGGCCTTTGGCTCGCCTGTACATTTTTGCCGGTTTTCTTCCTGCCATTAATTTTCCCTCCTAAAGGTAAATCTGGTAAGCCGCATATTGGCTTATTTTATATAACACTTACCATAGATAATTATTGGAATGTACATACAAAATGTTTAATATATAACCCTTTATGCCCTCCTACCTTGAAGGAGGTCTGTTCTACATGGCAGATGATGAAAATAAGCAAGCCGCAGCAAAGAAGAAGACCGAGGATGAGAAATCCGATAAGCCCAATTCCAATTCAAAGAAGCCGGCAAAGGAGTCTGGCTCCGAATCCGAACCCAAGTCTGCCAAGGCCGAGAAGGCCGTCGAGGGAGATATCATAACCCTGGATATGGACGCTTGGGTGATAAACCAGGACGGCTCGGAGGAGCTTTTTGAAACAACAAACGAGGAGCTTGCCAAAAAAGAGGATATTTTTGAGGAGAATGCCAAGTACAGACCCCTGACCACCATAGTCGGCGCCGGTAGGGTGATAACCGGTCTGGACAAGTCCTTTGAAGGGGCTGAGATCGGCAAGAAAATCACGGTCGAGATTCCTCCTGAAGAGGGAGACGGAGACTGGGACCCCAGCCTTGTGGAGGTCCATTCGTTGAGGGAGTTTTCCAAGGACGAGGCATATCCGGTCCCCGGGATGGAGATCACCTTCAAGAAAAAGACCGGAAGGATTATCACGGTCATGTCTGGCCGTGTGAGGATTGATTTCAACCTGCCGCTGGCTGGCAAGACCTCGAAATTCGAATACACCATCTCCAAGAAGGCCAAAACACCAGAGGAAAAGACCCTGGCCATCATTGCCATGGATTACGGCGACTCCGGGGATTTCAAGGTTTCCAAGTCCGGCGACATGATGGAAATCACTCTTCCCGAGGCATGCAAGTACGACCAGAACTGGTTTGTTTTCAAGTACAGGGTGGTCGGCGACCTCAGAGAGCATGTGGGTGCCAAGACCATCCGCTTTGTCGAGGAGTACGTCAAGAAGGAAGAAAAAAAGGACGAGCCAGTCGATGAGGG
>JAGLSY010000290.1 GCA_023135545.1 Thermoplasmata archaeon
CTCTGCCCGACTATGGAGAAGGCCTTCTCCTGAAGTGCCGTCAGGAGGCTCTGCTGGCTCTCCATCTTCAGCATGTTGATTTCGTCTACGAAAAGGACGCCCTTGTTGGCCTTGTGGATGGCCCCCACCTCGACACGGTCATGGGCCGGTGTCTCTAACCCTCCACTCTGGAAGGGGTCATGTTTCACATCTCCCAGCAGTGCACCGGCATGGGCGCCGGTTGCATCGATGAATGGCGAGGGGTCGGTCATCGAGTGGCTCAGCAACAGCTTCGGAATGTTGGCCTGCTCCTGTCTTGAGGAGCCGGGCCACCTTGAAGCCATGTAAATAAAAACCGCGGCCAGTATGCCAAAGAAAATCCACATGGGGTTGTACTCACCGCTTCCCATGCCATCTATGACAAACATGACTACGGAAAATCCGACTATGAGAAACACGATGGTCATCATCGCCTGGGCCTTCTGCTCCATGCGCTGGACCACCTCGGCCTTCTGGGCATTGACTATCTCCTTTCCCTTTCCCGCCGGAACCACCTTGATTATTGGCTCGTTGGGATCCTCTGGGTTGGAATATGAGATGACATCTTCGTGCTCGCCCTCCGGAAGAAACTCCACCATCGAATGTGCCAGCATGGATTTACCTGTGCCAGGCTCTCCGATGAGCATGACATGCCTTCTCTGCTCGGCAGCCTTCTTGATGACATATACGGCATCCTCCTGTCCGATAACCTGGTCAGCCATTTTTGCAGGTATATCGATCTCGTCCGTGGAGTTGAACTTCTGATCTTCAATCCAGTCATCGACCGGTATGTCGCATATGTTCTCTTCTTCCTTCTTTGTAATGGCCATGTTATTACCGTACTATATATGATTATAACTACTACCTATTAATAAACCTTTGCGCATAAATACCAATTATCGGGATTGCCACATATATACATACATATATTGTGCCAATTTATTATCTAATATATTGTTCATTAATATGATTAATGATAAATAATAAAATATAAAAAGGGGAGGAGATGTTGCGCTTCAGCGACATCTCCTCATTACAGGGCTAAATTCGATATTCGATTTTACCAAGACTAATAGAACCCTATCTTGAAGGTTATGGTCGATTGATATATTCCCTCGTTTGTACCTGCTGGCACATTGACCCACCAATTGAGCTCCGTCGCTCCGTACCCGTCAAAGTTCGAGTATATAGGACCGTGGGCGGATGTTCCGTTGTTTGGCTCTGGAAGCAAGTGGTTCGGGGCAGCTATACTGTCATTTCCCCAGACCATACGCTCTTGACCGGCACCGCCGAATGCTCTTCCGAAGACTCCCCACGAAGCATTCAACTCTGTGTATGGATCGTAGTTAAAACCGGCTGGATATGCTCCGACCAGACTTGCATTGACATATGTGGCAAATATCGTGTTCCCTCCACTGGTAAGATCCTCTATTGACACATTGACGTAGTATGGTGTGTTGGCCGAATATGTGATAAAGCTGTTGGGAGCGAGCAGTCTGCTCACACTTCCCGGGGGTGCATTAACACTAGGCATTCCAGCTGCTGTTATGTTGGTCGCCATGTTGATTCCGAACTCCTCGTACGTGGTGTTTGACGCGCCAGAGAAATCATTGTCATAGACGGTCATTGCAAAATTCCAGCTGTTCAGGTCGTTGAAGGACGAGATGTCGTCATGTATGTCTCCTGAAGGACCACCTCCGAAGCCAGTTCCATCGGCCGCTCTGGTCTGCGGTCCGAATGTGACGTTTATCCAGAAGGCATATCTTGTGTCAACACCAAAGGGTCCGCTGCAGCCTACACTGTGGAACACGAATTCGTTGGTCGTGCTGTCCGGGTATATTATCTCTCCGGTAACACCAGCCGGGCCGCCGACTTCCTCATATACTCTGGCCACGAACTTCCTAGTCCTGTGAACATCGTCGCTGGCAGGGGGTGTCAATGAAACAGCCCCATCGTCAAACCATGCGGTCAGGTTCAGGAAGGTGTTGTTGTTAATGCCGTCGAAGAACTGGTCTACTCCTCCGATCGTGTAATTTACTTCAGTGTAGAAGGTGTAGGTGTCTCCAACAACCTGCACTGGTGTGTTCAAGGTGGAAACCTGGCCGCCATCGTTCATATCCCACATATCAATAGCGAACATGTGCGGGAAGGCCGCGTTCACGGTCAACTTGGTCAATCCATCACTATTACCAAGATATGAGCCAAGGGCTCCGCCAGTGCCCACGACCAATCCGGAACTCGGGCTGGTCCAGCCTTTTACAGAAACTCCATATAGCGTGCTGGTACCGGATGCGAGGTCTCCGCTCATGTCGTTTACCCCGTTATCTCCGGCATAGTGATGATATAGAACTCCGTTTCCTGCGCCATCATCACCAACCAGTATGGCCATGGAGCCGTCCGGAGCCCATTCGATATCGTATACTGTTCCATTGAAGCTATAAATCAATTCTATATCTCCGATATTATCAAGCTTCCAGACACCACCACCAGTACCGGTCATTAGAGCATAATTATATGTTGCATAATCCGGGCACCAGTCAATTGCCGTGATTTCAGACATACCTGGCGAGCCACCGATGTATTTGAATGTTGTTAAATGTCCTGGGTTGTCTAATCTATATGCGATACCTTGGCCGTAATCTATATTTTTACCGACCATGTAATATGATCCGACGTTTTCATAATCCCATGTGGCATCTGTCATGTATTCTGTGTAATTTTCGAATCCAGTGATCATTTGCCAGCTGAAGCCAGTGCTGTACCATTCGGCTCTGGCGTCATCTGGGATGCCCCCCGAATTCTGGCCTACAGCGAGGAAGTAATAGCCATCACCATATCCATGGCACGGTTCGACACCGTAGAAGACTCCGCTGCCTCCTGCTCCGGAGCCCAGGTCCTGCCAAACAGGGTCAAAGCCCGGATTGTAAAGCCAGGCAATTGGGCTAGCTCCTCTGGAACCAACGAAATAGAAGGAACCATAGAAGTCGTCAAAGGCCACATCATGGTAAATATCACCAGTATCTGGATTAAACAAACTCCAGGATGTTGTTGCACGGGTGTATTTCCATATTTCTCCATTGATGCCATTAACAGCCAATGCATAGTCGCCATTCTCGTGCCAAGCTACCTTTTTCATTCCCCCGCCGGGATATCCGTTATTCAGCTCAGCCACCGGCTTCGCAGAATCCTCTGCCGTTACCGTGATGTTCGGTAACACTATCGCAATACTAGCGCAAACCATCAGTGTGACAACACTAATGGCCAATATTTTTCTTATATTTTTCATATTTTCACATCCTATTTACTTTTCCATTATACTTTTCCATTTACTTTTCCATTTTCTCCTCCTTTTTTCATTTTTTCCATTTTTTCCTGATTTCATGAATTTGATATCATCTAATAGAACCCGATTCTGAAGGTGATGGTCGCTTGGTAGATTCCCTCTGCCGTGCCTCCTGGCACGGTGACATACCACTCGATCTCCGTGGCTCCGAGCCCTTGGAAATCCTCACCCTGCGGCCCGTGGGCCGTCGTACTGTTCAATGGAGCCGGCACTACCCAATCTCCGGGTGCCGCCTGGCTTCTGTTACCCCATATGCTCAAATTCTTATTCGCACCCGGGAATGGCACCGCAACTCCGAAAATCTCCGAATTCACGTCTGTAGCAAAAGTACTGGTCGTGTTGACCGAGATATAAGTTGCCGGTATGGGCAGTCCTCCGCCCAGTCTCGGCAGGTCCGGTATCGACACGTTCAGATAGTATGGAATATTGGCCGAGCAGGTTATCTGGCTGTTCGGTCCCAATTGGGTGCTGGAGCCTGGGGGTGCGTTCCCCGCCGGGTTGCCAGACACCGTAACATTGGTGAACATGAATGTCCCGAATTCCTCGTATGAAGAGTTGGTTGCTCCTGCGAAGTTCACATCGTAAACCCTCATCTCGAAGTCCCAGCTGTTCGGGTCTTCCAGTGCTTGGTTTGCGAAGTTTATGTCAGATGCCGCTCCGTTAGCGAAGCCAGTACCATCGGCAGCCCATGTCTGGGGACCGATTGTTATATTGAAATAGATGTAGTGATGATCTCCTGGCCCTGGCTCGTACCACCAGCTGTCCATGAGGAATTCGTTTGTTCCAGGGCTTCCGATAGGGTAAGTCATTACCGCTGTGTCAGTCCCTGGCGCACCGCCTTCAGACCATGTTGCATTGAACATTCTGGTTCTGTGCTGGTCGTCTGCCACAGGTGCATTGGATGGGGTAGCTCCCTCATCGTACCAGGCCGACAAATCTACCCTCACATCATCCTCTATATCGACATAGAACTGGTCAATTCCGCTAATTGTGTAATTAATCTCTGTGAAGAAGGTGTAAGTGGTTTCGAGAAGGAGCTGGTTATTCAGCTTGGAAAGGCGCCCAGCATCATTTGTCTTCCACAAGTCTATATCGAAGCTGTGGGGGAAGGCCGCGTTGACGGTTATGGTCGTGCCTGTGTAGATGGCAGACGGATAAAATCCCGCGCCACCGCTGCTTCCCACGATGATTCCAGAACTCGGACTGCTGAATCCCTTCATATCAACGCCCCAGAATCCTTCTGTTCCACCAGGTAATATAGAATCAAGGTCATCCACATCATTCATTGTCACATAATGCATGGCCAGTGTTGCCACGGATGGCCCATCGTTTCCTATTATAAGGGCGATTTCCCCGTCAGGCCGCCATGCCAAATCCTTGATATTGTTCATTTTCTCGGATATGAGAATCGGGGGGCCAGCATCGGAGAATTTGTAAACATTTCCGAAACTGCCGCCTCCCTCATTTCCAATCAGGGCATAATCGTGTGCAGCTGATTTGTAATAACCCGGACACCAGGAAATGGTATTCCCAACATCCATATCATCACCATTCGAATCTGTTATGTAAATCAGGTTGACCATGGTCATTCCAGGGGAGCCAAATCTGTAAACGAAACCTTTGCCAGTATTGTTCCAACCTATAGCATAATGGTTGCTGGAACCACCTGTTCTGTAATTCCATGTACAATCCTTGATAGACTCAAGCTCAGCCCAATTGAAACCAGATACTATGTCCACATAGGAACCTGCACCATTGTTCCAGGATGCCATCGCAGAACCGTTCATGGCCTCGCCAACAGCCAGGAAATAATAACCACTGGCTGCTTCACATTCTTCGACTCCCAGGAATTTACCGTTCTGGGGGCTGTCCAATAAATTTACAAAGGAGCCGTCATAGCTGTAACTATGGCCTCTGAGCATGACATGATTTTCCCCAACCAGGAAGAACCTATTCCAGTTGTCTGAGTAGATGATATCAGTGAAATTCACCGTTGAATCTGGCTGTCCCAATAGCCACCAGGTTTGGTTTGAGCGGTCATATCTCCACACGCTGTCATCGGCCCCAGTAACGGCCAGGGCATAATCTCCGCTTGAGTGCCAGGCAACCTTTTTCAGTCCATTTGCTCCATTATCCATGTATGTTTTGAAGCAGAAATCTTTACTCATTGTAGACCAGCTTGCGCCATAGGTGATACTTTCATATCCACCTCCATTTGGATAAATGTCGGTACCCCAACAGCGCCAGTCATATTCTTTGTCATCTGTACACCACATTACTATGGTGTATTCAACACCTGATGAAAGGGTCGCGGGCGATGAAAACTCTATATCATACCAATCATCGTAAGAGCCCGGTATTGTACCATCAACTATTATTTTCCCAGTTAGATAGGCTAATGGATGATGGGATGCGTCTGTGGTCCAGATCTCACAATTCAAATCTCCGGAACCGAAGAAATTCCAAATATACACTGAAACCTTGGAAAGAGGACCACTCGTGCTCGGGATAAAAGTCTGACTATACCACTGTTCTAGGTATATGCCATGAAGATCATTATTCAACGTTTGCTCTTGGTCCAGAACATCAGATGGTAATGGATATCCTGAATTCAAATCAACGAACGGCTTCGCTGAATCCTCTGCCGTCACCGTGTTGTTCGGTGAAACAATTACTAAACTAGCACAGACCATGATGGTCATAACCGCCATGGCCAGTATCTTTTTCATCTCTGTTTTTCCACTCATTTCATCATCTCCTTTCTCCACCTCAATAGTATCCAATTTTGAATGTTATAGTCGCTTGGTAGATGCCTTCAGCCGTGCCTCCCGGCACAGAGACATACCAATTTATCATCGTGGCCCCGTATCCGTTGTAATCAGAGCCCCATGGCCCGTGGGCCGTCGTTCCATTTTTCGGTGCAGGTACAATCCAATAAGCCTGCGCCATGCTGGCATTTCCCCAGATTCCCCAAGGCTCGTTTGCCGCAGAGAAGGGCCTTCCAAATGTCCAGGATGAATTAATCTGGGTATTGGTGTCGTTTGCCAACGAGCTAGCAGTATTCACCGCCACGCTGGTCGCCGGTATGAATTTGGAATCGTCAGTCGTCATATTCAGTCGCGGGATCGAGACATTTGTGTAGTACGGCATGTTGGCCGAGCATGTTACCATGCTGGAGCCCAGGAATTTGTCATTGAAGCCAGGCGGCGCGTTTCCTGATGGATTGCCCGAGACCGTGATGTTTGTGGACCTGAACACTCCGAATTCCTCGTATGTGATATTTTCAGCATCTGGATAATCTACATCATAAATTCTAAAACTGAAATCCCAGCTGAATGGATCATTCAACGCCTGGATCTTATCATAAAGGCTGGATGCCGCCCCGTTCCCGAAGTTCTGCCCGTCTGCAGTGTGAGTTTGATTGCCCAATGTTATGTTGAAATAGATATTGTAATGGTCACCGGCTCCAGGATTTAGCCACCAGCTATCAAGGCCGAACTCATTGAATGTCGGGCTGTTGATGGGGTATGTCATTGCCGCGGCTTGTGCTGGCCCCTCTTCCCACTCTGCGCTGAATATACTTGTTCTGTTCTCATCGGTCCATGATGACCAGGGTTCAGAATCGGTATTCACCTTCCCCTCATCGTACCATGCGGTCAGATTTATCCTCACATTGTTGTTGCCGTCCAGTATCTCATCCACGGCCCCGAAGCTGTAATTGACCTCGGCGAAGAAGGTGTAGGTCTCGGACACATCCACCTGTTTGTTAAGCGTTGACAGGCCGCCTATCCCGTCGCTCTTTTTCCACATGCCCACATTGAAAATATGGGGGTACTCGCTTACCACTCTGATCTGGGTCGAGTCATCAAATAAATTGAAGTAGACCTTCATCGCGGATGCGCCCACAGCAAGAGAATAATCCGGTTTCGTCATCAATGGCTTGTTATCCACAGCAAATAATTGATGTCCAGCGAGCACGTTCGAGCCATCAGGGACCCTTCCAACGAATCCATTGCCCTCGTACATACTGTACATCTGGGCGTGTGTAGCATTGTATCCTACAACCAGTGCCCTTGAGCCATCGGATTTCCAGGAAACGCCGCGAAGGTCATCTGTGTCCCCGGTTCCGATCATCCTGTACCAGGCCCCTCCAGTAGTGACCTTGAACAGATTGCCATTTGCACCGGGATCCGGGTCAAGGCCGCAAGCCAGTCCGAAATTAGAATTCAGATTCCATTCAATATCATACAACATGCATTTTGCAGGTATGGAGCCGTCATCCAGACCGTATTTCACATCCTCGGATTCGTTCAGGAAATATGCTCTGGGATAGTTATTGGTGGTCTCATAGCCGACCATGTAGAATTTATCAACACCATTGAATGTGATACCCTGGTACGTCTCGCCAGGTGTTTCCGATAATTTTTCCCATGTCAGGGTTCCGTAGTTATATCTATAAACAACACCTGAGCCAGAAAGGCTTCCGACGGCAATTGCGCAGTTTGTTCCGGATGCGATTGCATTGATGCCAGCATCCTGAAGGACAACAGCATCATCAATCTTCACAAGGCCGCCGGCCTCCGAATACGTGAAGGCATAGCCGCTTGGGCCAGCATCACCGACGATGAAGAATTTCGTACCGTCGAAGCAAGTGCCTTTCAAGTTCATGCTTGATGCACTGAAGGAATGAAGCGAGAATATAGAGGCAAGGCCAGTGTCCGAGTTCGCAGTGTCGAAATGAGGCGAGCCAGCTAGTACATCATTGTAAGTGTCGACATTGAGGTCCATGCCGTAGGCAACAGACCAGCCCATGTGTGCTCCGGCATTGTATGAGTAATTCCTGTAGTCCGCATCTGCCGCAGAAATTGTTCCAGATAGGCCGGCAGAGCCATTGAAGACATAAATGGCCCCAGCATCCGCTAATCCATTGTCATTGTAGGGTGCTCCGATGATAATGTCATCAACGCCGCCGCCTCCGATATCACCGGCATAGCTAACGCTGTAGCCGAATTTGTCGCCTGGGGATTCGCCGGTGAAGGTGAGGTCTCTACACCACATTTCACATTCTATAGTTAAATTATGGAGGATTGGGGTTAATACTCCATTGCCTATCATTTCGACTTTGTATCTTAACTCGTCTCCAGGAACCTCACTTGGGAAGGCATACCATAGACCGCTAGTTATTGCGGATTGGTTCCAGGTAGTACCCCCATCCCTTGAGATGTTTAACCAGGCCTTGGTTCCGCCGGGTATTGTGAGATCCCAATAAAGTTTAACAGCCGTTATATAACTGGAGGCTGTGGTGGTTGATGATGTATAATAGCCAGTGGAAGAATATGTCACCGGTTGGAGCCAAACCCTGAATGCCATACTCCACTCAGGAGACGTTAGATCACTTGTATCACTCCAAGAAGCCCCGCTGTCCGTACTCTTCCAAGCATTTCCAATCGCTAGGCTGTCTTGGAATAACCAGCAATAATTAGCGATATTTGAACCTGTTTTTAGAACTATGAAATAAGTATCACCTTGGGTCACGACATATGTAAATGAAGCATCAGCCCAAGTTTGTGTGCCTGAGCATGACACGCTAATTGTCGATGCTTCCAAGACCGTGCCCCCGGGCATTCCATCATTGTCATTCGCATGAAGCTCAATAGGAACTGCCGTGCCAGTTCCGTAATAGAAATAAAGAGATATTCTGGTCAGCTTTCCAGAAGTTATCGGAACGAACTCTTCCGCAAACCAATAATTTTCAGTAGCGTATGAGTTTGAAGTTTCTTGTGATACATCCTGTTGTTCAGGAGCATAGCTCTCAGCTGTTAAATTCAGGTCCCCCCAGCTATTGGCAAAAACATTATTATTCGGATTGCTGGAGGCTAGAGAGCTTCCAGAAGCAGTGAAATCAGCTTGAGTCTCATCTTTTCTGGTAAGTAAAGAATCATAATCACCATCGAACCAAAGGTAGGATTCTCCATTTCCTATATCTGGAGCACCAACAATGATATCGCTCTTACCGGCACCATCAGCATTTACATTACCAACATTAGCGACAGACCAGCCAAATCTGGTTGGTATGATCTCCTGAACTCGGATATACAAGTGGTCAATGTAAATTATTTCTAAATCTGTGTTTGCAAGGCTTCTATCTGAGTCAATCACTCCAATGTATAATATCCCACTGAATGAATCAAGAACCCCATCAGAATATGATTGGTTATTGTCATCATCACTGGTTTTTACTAGTGAGAACATTTGTGTCCAATTGCTATCACCAACAGTTCCTAAGCCATTGGTTGAATAATAGAACTCGAATTCATCCCCCTCTGAATTTATTGTATGATGTGCCTCAAGATATAGGGTAGCATCTTCTCCTGCTGGAATGTCAAAACTCCATTTGTGTTCAAGTAAGCTGGTTGGGCCAGGCATCTCTACAAAAGTCTGGACCTTGACAAAATCTGTAAATAAGCTTCTTCCTGGGGCATCTAATTTAACCCCGCCACAAGCGAAGTGCAAATATCCATTGTCCAGGAAGTTTGAAATTGAAGGATCGTCATGGCCAGCGCCATCCATACCTGAAAATGAATGGGTTTTATCGGCCGACTCATAATTTGTGGAGGAAAGGAATGTCCATGTGCCTGCTGTGTTGTTCCAAATATATGACACTTCTGCACCAGAATCATCACTGTACCCCTCCCATTCAATGTATAATCCAGCAACATCTGCCGGGTTTTCGTTTATTGTGAAATTGAAATGATGGTAGGTGTAAGCATCTTTTGTAAGCATCGCGGTTGTACGCCTGGCATTATTAGATATAGCTATATTCGCATCTGTAAACCCAACCTCTCCAGGAATATTGTTGGTGCTGTAAGAAGATAGGGCTGAGACATCCACGGCTTCAAATGACCATTTATCAATACCATAGCCAGTGCTGAAATCATAATTGTAAAGGGTTCCCTGCACAAGTTCAAGGTCATCGATGTTCCACCCGGAAAATTGATTTGCATTATCTGAGCTTATTCCAAACCTTATCTGGAAAGCACCCTGGCCATCTGCCAGTGTTGAAACATCATAAATTACTGGGTACCATCTATTAACATAATCATTGATCGCTGAGCCAATATTGTCCCATACACGAGTCCAGGCACTGATGCCGTTTTTCACTTCAATATATGCCATATCTGATGTATCTTCCTGCACGTTTAGACATCTATGGAATCTGAGATGAATGTTATTGGTGCCTGTTAAATCAATCAGAGGAGATGTGATCCAATATGCTGTGCTGGCTGTATCCTCATAATCTCCTGGATTGGATCCGAGTCCTGTAAGGTCATTACCAAGGCACATTGTCCCGGCTCCTGGTGTATGGTCTGCAGATGGATCTGCATGTCCTGCTGTAGAACCGCCAAGACCAGCGGGCACCGCGCGCTCCCATTCACCCAAGCCACCATAGCCAGTCCATCCTTTGTCAGTCTCAAAATCATCGCTCCAGGCAATACCAGAATCAGTCAAACCAGCAACCTCTTCTATTTCTTCATAATCATTATCACTGGCTTGTGTTCTAAGATATCCATTTGGATTTGGATTTACAGTTCCGGAAATGGGCAGGTCATTATTTGCAAGAATGACGGTTGGTGTAGTCACTAATTCCCCAGCCAATTCTTTTTTCGGGACTCTAAAAATGTACATATGGTCTATATAAATGGAATCCGTGTTGGTATTACCCTCAGTTCTATCCTGGTCAATTACTCCAATATAGAGGACACCATTGAAATCGCTTAAGGTT
Source organism: Thermoplasmata archaeon (assembly GCA_023135545.1). Lineage (GTDB taxonomy): Archaea > Thermoplasmatota > Thermoplasmata > SG8-5 > JAGLSY01 > JAGLSY01. Next base: position 11,145 of record JAGLSY010000290.1, read on the forward strand.
TCATCTGTGTATATTTGATAAATATCATCATCTGAAGTTTTTATTATGCTAACCATCTTTATCCAGCCAGTATCACCAACAGTTCCCAAACCCGTTGTTGAATAATAGAAGTCAAAATCATCTCCCTCAGCATTAGCCGTGTGATTTGCTTCAATATTGAAGGTGCAATCAGATCGTTCCGGTATATCTACAGTCCATTTATGCTCAATATATGACGATGCGCTACTGTAGGTAACTGATACATCATCTACATAAGCATCCTCACTTGTTGCATCTCTATACAGATAAAACCTGATCTTTAAATTTGGATTGTCATCTGCCGAAACAGGTAATGTGAATGATTTATCCGCATATGCTAATGTTCCTGTAAGCTCTTCAAGGATCACAAAGCCAGATCCAACATCGTATTCGGCTCTAAAATAGTCCACTCCAGAATCCAAGCCATTTGTGGCTACAGAATAATTTAATATTATGCTCGCCCAGCCTGTCGAATCAATTCCTTTTATAATACTACCTGTAGTCATTGTGTTTGCGCTTCCAAGGTCACAAGAGTATATGCCAGTATTGACATTCTCAGTACTTACGAGGGGATCTGCATCAACAGTCCAGCCACCGGTTGCTAGATCTCCACTCTCAAATCCATCACTAAATAATGTACCTGAGCTACCACCTACTTCCACAATCTCCTCATATTGGCCATCCTGCGTATGCGTCCATGTATAATCATTCTTCACGGTCCCACTCACATGGACATCTGCATCCGCAGTCTGCTCAGTTGGCGCATAATAAATATACGCCCCGTCATTCCCTGGCTCGCCGACAATTACCTCGTCTCCAGCTATGCCATCAGTATCTCCGGCACAGGCGACGGAGAACCCGAAATTCCCCTTCACAACACTGCCGGATAGTATCACATCAGCATTTGCCGCGGCTATTGGGATTGAGCCATCTCCGTAGAAAACATAAGCCCTGCCTTTTCCGGAATCATATTCCGGAGCCCCGATAATTATATCATCATTTCCTGCATTATCATAATTGCCGGCCGTGTTCACGCTGGCACCGAATTTATCTCCGGCGTTTTCTCCAGTTATGGCGACGTCCGCGACTCCGAACCCGAATGTTCCTCCGCCGAATATTGTCGAACCGCAGAAGATAAATGCCTGGTCATCGGCAGGTGCGCCGATAATTATGTCATCATAGGCATCACCATCAATATTTCCAGCACTGGCCACATCCCAACCGAAGCCCGAGCTGGCACTGCCGATGAGAATCACATCAGCATCCACTCTTGCCAGGCTTCCGATTATACTGGCTCCGCCGAAGAATACATAGGCCTCATCCGCACCCGGTGCTCCGACAATAGTATCGTCATTCCCGTCGTTATTCACATCACCAGCATAGGAGATATTGAAACCCAGGAGATCATCGGTAGATGTGCCGGTCACATTCGCATATTCGGAGAGGTCGTCACCGGCACCATTTCCATTCGTTATCTCTACCTGGGTCCATGTGTTTGCCTCATGTTCGTATTTGTAGATATTTCCATTATCGCCCACGGCTATCGCATATTCTCCGTTATCATGCCAGGTGATATCCCGGAAGGTAACCCCAGGTGAAGAAGGCAGGTCTACAAGTGGCACAGGGGGCATATCCTCGGCTATCGCAATCGGTGAGATAATAGCAAAGCTGGTGCTGAGTAATGCGGCCATGACGATTATGACCAGTATCTTTTTCAGCTTTGCCATATCACTTTTCACTCATTAATCACCTCAATAGTATCCAATCTTGAATGTGATCGTGGCCTGGTAGATGCCTTCGGCCGTACCTCCTGGCACATCTATCCACCACTCGATCTCCGTCGCTCCTATGTTCTGGTAATCCTCACCCTGCGGCCCGTGGGCCGTTGTACTGTTCAATGGAGCTGGCACTACCCAATCTCCGGGTGCCGCCTGGCTCGTGTTCCCCCATATGCTCAGGTTCTGATTAGCACCCGGGAAGGGCACTCCATCTCCGACAATCATTGAGTTTACATCGGTAGCATATGCGCTGGTGGTGTTGATTGAAACATAAGTCGCGTCAATTGGCAAGCCCCCTCCCAGTCTCGGAAGATTAGGTATTGACACGTTGAGGTAGTAGTCAATGTTGGCCGCGCAGGTAATCTGGCTGTTCGGTCCGAGTTGTGCTGTCGAGCCTGGAGGGGCATTCCCCGCCGGGTTGCCAGATACCGTTACGTTGGTGAACATGAATGTCCCGAATTCCTCGTATGTGGAGTTGGTAGCTCCTGCAAAGTTCACATCATAAACCCGCATTTCGAAGTCCCAGCTGTTCGGGTCTTCCAGTGCTTGGTTTGCGAAGTTAATGTCAGAAGCGGCTCCGTTTGCAAAGCCAGTACCATCCGCGGCCCATGATTGGGGCCCGATTGTTATGTTCATGTAGATGTAGTAGTGGTCTCCTGGGCCAGCTTCCAGCCACCAACTGTCCATCAGGAATTCGTTGGTTCCTGGGCTTAATATTGGATAAGTCATGACTGCGGTGTCAGCCCCTGGTGCCCCGCCTTCCGACCATGTCGCATTGAACATCTTGGTTCTATGCTGGTCATCTGCGACCGGCGCGGTTGATGGTGTTGCTCCCTCGTCATACCATGCCGACAGATCAACCCTCACATCATCCTCAAAATCTGCATAGAACTGGTCCACGCCGCTTATCGTGTAGTTGACCTCGCAACGGAATGTGTAGGTTGTTTCGAGAAGGAGCTGGTTGTTCAGTTTGGAAAGACGTCCGGCATCGCTTGTTTTCCACAGGTCTATTCCGAAATTGTGGGGGAAGGCCGCGTTGACGGTGATTGTGGTATCTGTGTCCACGGCGGATGGATAGAATCCTACAG
>JAGLSY010000291.1 GCA_023135545.1 Thermoplasmata archaeon
AAGCATGGCTACCGCCTGGACCTGGAGAATCTGAAGGACGGGATGTGGTACCCGCTGGATGCCAGGATGCAGTTTTTGAGGTCAAGTAAGGAGCTTTTCATGCTCAATGATGAGGAATTGATCTTGCTTGGAAGGTCGGGGTTCAAGCAGTCCACCATCGCCCAGTTTTATCTTAAGATAGCTGGCACGCCAAAAAAGATAATCGAGATGGGGCCCAAGATATGGACCCACAATTATGATGTGGGGGTGCTGGAATCAGAATACAATGGAAACACTGGCTCATATTTCAGGGTGCTGGACTTCGATGCCCCGCCCATATTTTTCAGATACCTGATCGGCTATTATACGGCTGCGTTCGAAGAGGCTGGTGCGAGCAATGTCAAGTTGGAGTATTCGGAAATCGAAAAGGATGGAAAGTTGTGCCACGAGTACCTTGTTAAATGGGATGATTAATACTGGCTTATAGCATGGTAATTAATCTTCGAAGACTGGCTTCCTGTAAGTGTGGAAGGTTTTGTCCACCTCGAAGCCCATGCCTTTGTAGAGACTGAGAGCACCGGTCGGGTTATCGGCATCAACCCCCAGGCAGGCTTCCTCCATGCCCCTCTCTTTGATTATCTTGAAACTCCTGGCTATCAGAGCCTTGGCCAGCCCCTTGCCGCGCCATTTTCTCCCGACATGGATGTTCTCGGTATACCCACGTTTTCGATTGTACTGAATATTCGACTCCTCGCTTATGAAATTCTGAACTGCGCCCGCCACTTCATCACCATCCCAGGCAACTTGCCAGATATCTGGTTGAAAGGAGTCGGAGGCCAGCCAGTTTTTGTAAAATTCTTCAGTTATTACAACGGGTTCCCAGCCGTCCTTGTGGGCTTCGACATCTGCATCCCAGATCTTGCGGTAATCTTCAGGTCTGGCGGGTCTGATTTCCAGACCATCGGGAAGAGGGATATCATGGATCTCGATATTCAGTGGCCTGACCATTTCAAAGCCGTACCTGACAATTTCATACCCCTCGGATTTCAAGACAGAAATCCAGTCCTTTTCTGTGTCCAGTGCCCAGGCCTGGTATGTTCTTGTCTCGGTTTCGGGATGTGCTTTTGCAAACTCCCTCAAGACCTTTTCATTCCATCTGGACATGGCATTTCTGATTCCCTGGCCATACCATTCAGGGGCCAGAATAGTAAAATGATTGTAGTTGTACCCGCCCTGCTGCTTTTGGGACCACCAGTTCCGGCAGTAGGCGATTACCTGGTCATCGATTTCGGCGATAAGAACCTGTTTGAATGGGTCGCAGTTCAGAAGATTCTTGTACGAAGTTTTAAAATCGTCCAGGCTTTCAAAGTAATCATCATCGGTGGCCAGTTTCTCGCGCTCGCTGACATCGTGCATTAATGGGAGGTCCTCCTCGCCCCTGTAATTGCGGAAGCGGAGCCCTGGAATATCGGGAGCATTGTCAACATGTATCTCTGTCATGGTGGAAGCCAGTGAATAAAAGATGGTTAAAGAAGTTTTGGTAGATAAGCCAAAACTTATTAGCAGTCTTTTATTGGCGGTCAATGATGGAAACCTGGATCCTTTTGCTGGCCATTGTCATGCTCTTCTTTGCCGGAATGATGCAGGGGCTTCTAGGCTTCGGGTTCTCCATGGTCAGCATCCCGATACTCATCATGTGCATCAACTCCCAGTTGCTCATCCCGATCGTCATAGTTCACTCATTGGTCATCAATGCATTCCTGTTTTACAAGGTGAGGAAATATGCCGAATTAAAACGCATCAGGCCCCTGATCGCAACAGCCATAATCGGGATTCCCATCGGAACTTATCTGCTTCTGGTAATCGACCCCCAGATATTCAGGGTCTTCATCGGGGTTTTCATCGTATTCTTCGGCATCGCCTACCTCAAGGATTACCGGAAAGAGCTGAAGAATGAGAAAATGACCTTCATTCCGGTCGGGCTGATAAGCGGCATTCTCAACGGCAGTATCACCCTTTCCGGGCCGCCGGTGATATTCTGTTTCACAAACCAGGGAGTCAGGAAAAAGATATTCAGGGCCAACATGATCGCCTACTTCTTTCTGCTGAACCTGGCCACCATTCCTTTCTTTCTCATCGGGGGCCTCCTGACTCCGGAGGTCATCAAGTTTTCAGCCCTGCTTCTGCCCGGAATGATGATCGGTGCCTTCTCGGGGGCCTGCCTGGTCAAGCGCGTCAACGAGAGGGCCTTCAGGAAAATCGCCATGGTTGTCGTGACGGTTTCGGGCATGATATCGATAATCACCGGCCTTGGCTTGATCTGATATGATATAACATAACGAGAACCTCGAATATAACGGCTACCGCAATTTCATCTGTGTTTAATCAAGAATTATCCTTGATGTGGGCCTTTACCTTGTCTATCATATCCTTTGAGCTGGCATCTTCAAAATACTTCAATGCTTTCCTGAGCTTCATCATGCCGTCGACCTTGATCCCATGCTTAAGAAGAGTGAGTCCGTGCTCCAGAACAATTATGCCGCTGTCATAGGGTATGCCCAGACTGGTCATCCAGTCCTCAGCTTTTTCCATGAGGTCCAGGGCCTTGTCCTCATTGCCATCCAGGGCCTCCACCATTCCCTGCGCCATAAGGATATAGGCCTTCAGGTATTTGTCCTCCAGGTTGGCTGCCAGTTCATTGGCTTTGTTGGCCATCTTCCGTGCCTCCGCACCATTTCCCAGACGCGCGTGGCATTCGGCCAGGTTGAAATGCAAATAACTGAGTGTCCGCTTGTTTTTGGCCTTGCCGATGACTTCCACCCCCTCGTTAAATATCTCGATGGCCTTATCATACTCCCCCAGCACCTTGTAAATCTCCCCATGGTTGTTGAGCACCCTCGATTGGTCGAACCTATTGTCAGACCTCTTGTAGGCCTCGATGGCCTTCTCGTTCACCTCTATTGATTTATCGTATTCGCACATGTCATTCCAGGCGCTAGACAGCAAACCGGCAGCTTTTCCGATTAGGTCATCATTCTCGATACTCTCGCCAATCTCCAGGGCCTTTTTACCCTTGGTTATGGCCTCCATGCTATTGCCGTTGCGCCAGTAAACTATGCCCAGTCCTGCCTGTGTAAGCCCGAGAAGGTAGGGGTTAGAGAAGTTCTTAACTATGGTTTCTGCTTCTTTATACTTGTATCTGGCCTTGTCCCACTTGCCGCTCCTGGAGAAGAGGTCTCCGATCTTTATCATGCTGTTGGCCTTGGTGATTAAATCACGCTGGCCATCTGCCAATCTGATGATCCTCTCAAGGCTGATTATGGAATTGAACCACTGCCCCTGCCTGGCATCTGAGTCAGCAAGAATTTTCAGAAGGCTTATCGTGGATTTAATGGAAGACAGGTCACTTGACTTTTCAAGGCT
>JAGLSY010000292.1 GCA_023135545.1 Thermoplasmata archaeon
GAGTATGATAAGGCCTTGGACTCCCTCAAATCGCTTCTGAACAGGTGCCCTGGAGACCTGGCATGCGCCAATGTGAACAAGACAATGGGTGATATTCATGCCAATATGGGCAGTTATGATGATGCCATCGCCAGATACCAGACTGCGGTCGAGCTTTCCGAAAAAGCGGAAGACGAATTGCTCCTGGCCTCGTCCTACGGGGCGCTCGGAAAGGTATATCTGAGAACGAGTGAGCTTGATAAATCCAAGGAACTTCAGGAAAATTATTTACAAGTTAGTATAAAAATGACCAATAAGAAAGAAATAGGCCAGGCCCACATGAACCTTGGCCTGGTATATTGGCATCTGGCTGATTTTGGTAAGGCGCTTGAGGAATGGAGCACCGGCTACGAGTACATGAAAGAGGCAGAGTATGAGCTGGGCCAGGCATATGCGTTGAACAATCTGGGGGCCGTCAACGAGAAAATGGGAAACTTTGACGGGGCCCTGCGCTATTACAATGACTGCATCCTGATAAAGAAAAAAATAGGCGACATCCGCGCATTGGCCATGAGCTACAGCAACATAGGGATCATCCATGACAAGAAGGGTGAGTTCGAGCAGGCCATCGAGATGTACAAGAAGAGCCTTGAGATCGGCTTGAGGATCGGAGACCTGAATGGAACTGCTTACGCCTACCTCAACCTCGGCACATCCAGCCATCTGTTTTCCAGGCCGGATGAAGCCCTTGGCTACTTCGAGAAGTACCTGAGATTGGCCGAGAATATCAAGGATGCCTGGCACATATCCATGGCGCACTGCAATATTGCCGAGTGCCTTGTAGGGCTGGACCGTCTTGAAGAAGCAGTTTACCACAGCGAAAAGGCAGTCGAAACCTCGCTGGCAGACAAATTCAAGGACATACTGGCTCCATCATACAAAGCGATGGGTCAGATTTTCCTCGGCAAAGGTAAATTGGATGAGGCTCTAGAATATCTGAACAAGAGCCTTGAAGTTGCCGAAGAGGTAGGAGAGCCAGGTCTTATCGGCAAGGCATATTTGGAGATAGGTCGGGTTCTCGAACAAAAGGGCGAGAAGGACAAAGCCGTGAAGAGGTTCGAAACAGCGCTGGACATTTTCGAAAAGGCGGGTATGACATCCCTCGCGCAGAAGGCTCGTGAAATGCTTTGACCGAACACGATATTCAACACAACACTAAACACAACATTTAAATCATTTATAGTCAATGTCTTATTTGAGTGGGGTATATGTTTAGGAAATTCGTAGATAGATATGTTAAGCTTGCATCATTGATCCTTGTGGTAATTCTGGCTCTTTCTTTCACGGCCAGTCCGCTATTTCAACCTGTCGTGAACGAGTCCTTCGATTCGTTGGAGCCTGAGCTTGCTCAGGACGCAGGACCGGCGCCGGAACCCAAGGCCCAGCCACCCGAAGAGGAACCACTGGCATGGTCGGATGACGGGGATTTTCTCGTCAGTTTCGAGGAGGATACTCCGGTCACCATCAACGCGCAGCAGCCGGACATAGCGATCGCGCCCCCGGGAAGCCCGTGGGCCGGTTCGATCCACACCGTCTGGATGGAGATGAACAATGCCGTTGGGGATATTCCATTTTATGAGATTCATTACTCCATGTCCGAGGCCGACCAGCGTGGTATGGAATGGTCAAATGACGAGGCCGCAGAAAATGATACGATCTTAAGTGATTCCGCTGAGGCCACCTCCCCGCAGGCCGATGCCCAGTACCCGTCCATAGCGATCGACCCGCAGGGCATCATACATGTGGTATGGTCCCAGACCTATTCTGACTGGACGTATGAGGTTCATTATTCCCGTTCCATCGACAATGGAAAGACATGGTCCGGCTATACGGACAATACGGAAACACTGGTCAGCTACAGAGAAGGCAGTAATGACAGTCCATGGGTGGATTCTCCAAAAATTGCAGTAAGTACAAATCCATTGATACTTCATGCTGTATGGACTGAAGTAAGCCCGATAGGCGAGGCCACCGAGATTTTCTATTCTCGTTCAATTGACCAGGGTATGACATGGTCGGGAACTGGAGGGAACCTTCCTATAAGCAACCCTGGTTCACAAACACCCATCTCATTTCCTGCCGATATTGCGGTAGGAGGAGCTGATGGAAAGGATGTTCACGTTGTCTGGACCCAGGATGTTGACCATGGTGGAGGATTCTGGTCTTCAGAGGTTTTCTATGCCTGCTCTTCAAATTACGGAGAGCTTGTTTCATGGGAACCTGAAAGGATCATCAGCCAGTCAATACCGGATGACACATATGCTGCAGATGTGAAGGTGGCCGCCTTCGAAGACAATGTTCATGTTATCTGGAACCAGTGGGGAGTTGATGGCGAGGTCTATTATTCCGGCTCTTGGAACGGAGGGGTTGATTGGAGCAATGATGAGGTTGCTGAGGGCGACCAGAAGATCAGCCATTCGGATGGCGAATTCGCGGAGAGTCCTGTTGTTGCCACATCTCCTGAAAACGGTGGAATGGGCGCCCATGTCATCTGGACAGAGATTGATGAAAAAAGCCCTTTAGGTTCATTTGAGATACACGAATCAATAAATCCCATGGCCCTAGACCCATTAATGTGGTCCGGTACAGACCAGGACAATGTCATTTCATTCCCTGACTCTGAAGCACTGGCCGATGCCCATTCACCAGCAATGGACATAGGCTACATCGCCGGAGAATGGCGCAGCCAGATAGTCTGGCAGGAGAAGAACGTGCAGTCTCTGACGGGAGACGGGCATGAACCTGTTGAGACCTTATTCAACCTGGCAGAGCACGGAACCCAGGTTCATTACCTTCCGGAAACCACATTCAATAGGTCATCTTTAAGCACTGGCTGGAATTTCATTTCAATTCCTCTGGTGCAGAATAACGAGTCAATTTTAACGGTTCTTGATGACAGCTGGGGAGACAATTCCACCACCTGGGACCAGGCAATGTGGTACGACCCGACTGATACGGCAGACCACTGGAAATCCTATAACATCAACTATCCCGGAACCCAGGACCTGCTGAATATCGATCATTCCATAGGCATCTGGTTGAAAATAACCAGTCTGGGTGACGGAAACCTGACCTTCGCCGGTGACTTCCCGAATTCCACCACAATACAGCTGAAGGCCGGCTGGAATCTTATCGGTTATCCGGCGCAGAACGACAGTGCCTACACGGTGAGCCAGTTGAAATCTGCAACCGGGGCATCGGCGGTTGAGGGATATGATTCTGGCAACATATACAACCTCAAGACACTGGCAGACTCCTATGTGCTGACAAAAGGAGAGGCCTACTGGGTTAAAGTGGCATCAGATACTCCATGGACTGTTGATTGGTAATATTGATTGTTAATCATTCAGGCCTCCAAGGACAACATTTTCGCATCCCTCAATCCATGGACACCAATTACTTTAAATACAAAGATATATAAGGCATCGTAACCATTGGTTTACAATCGTTTACGACTTTACAACTTTGGTATAGAATGGGTGATCAAATGCGGGAAGATAATCGGGATGCGGTTAAGTTCAAGAAAATGATGGCACTGGCCATATCATTATGTTTTATTTCGGGAATTGGCTTTGTGTTGGGAGCCTCACCATCTGACGAGGCAAAGATCCAGGTCGATGGCGACTTCATTATATCATTTGATGAATCCCCCGGGAATTTCTCTGCCACAAATCCATCCATTGCCGTGACACCGACTACGGAAACCACTCTCTCAAAGGAGTATGCCGGCTCGGTTCATGGTGTCTGGTACGAGATGGACGAGCAAACCGGACTCATGGAGATCCATTATTCAATGTCTCTTGCCAAGACCCATGGTATAGAATGGTCCAACGATGAAAAAGTAGAAGAGGACAGGATAATCAGCCAGACCGAAAAGAGTGGAGGCTGGGTAGAGAGGGGTGAAGAGCCCATACCCGGCGATGCCGTTGACCCCAGTGTCGTGGTTGACACCGACGGAAATATCCATGTCATATGGTCCGAGTATTATCCCGATCTCAAATGGGCGGTTCACTATTCCCGCTCCACTGACAATGGCCAGACCTGGACAACGGATTCCGGCCCAGACAGGCTGATAAGCTCCCCCGAGGTAAGGACCTCTGATGTTTCTCCACCGACAATCGCAATCAGCCACATGGACTCCGACATTGACCCGGACGTAATTCATGCGGTCTGGGCCGAACTCAATGCCAAGGGCGACCGGCAGGAAATCTTTTACTCTCAATCTTCGGACGGCGGACAGTCGTGGACCGGGGCTCAAGGTGATTTCATCCAGGTAAGTGATATAGAATCCGCGGATTTCGCCTATAACCCGCAGGTGGCAACCAGTGCCGGAGGCGGGAAGCTTGTTCACGTATCATGGCACCAGGCGGATAAGGGAACCAGAACCGACGAGATATTCTATGCC
>JAGLSY010000293.1 GCA_023135545.1 Thermoplasmata archaeon
GTCGACAGAGAGGGTATCATTAACCTGGAGGACTTTTCCAGGTCTTTGAGGGATGATACATCACTTGTCTCCATCGCCATGGGCAATAACGAAATAGGTGTTGTACAGGATATCAAGGAACTCGCAAGGCTGGCCCATGAAAAAGGGGCGGTGCTTCACACGGACGCTGTCCAGGCATTCGGAAAGATACCGATTGACGTCAAGGATATGGGCATTGACCTGCTGTCAATTTCCGGCCACAAGATATACGCCCCCAAGGGAGTCGGAGCCTTGTACATCCGCAAAGGCATCAAGATAGCCAGGGTCAACCACGGCGGAAGCCATGAAAGGGGCCTTAGGTCCGGAACCGAGAATGTCCCGGCGATCGTGGGCTTCGGAAAGGCGGCAGAATTGGCCGGTCAGAGAATGGAGGAGGATGCGGCCAGGGAGAAAAAAATGAGGGACCGCCTCATATATGAAATACTGACGACAGTTCCGGAATCCTACCTCAATGGCCACCAGGAAAAAAGGCTGCCAAACAACGTGAACATCCGCTTCTCCCACATCGAGGGTGAGGCCATCCTTCTTAACATGGATTATCATGGAATAGCGGTCACCACCGGCTCGGCATGCTCTTCCGCATCGCTGGACCCATCCCATGTTATGCTGGCCATCGGGCTGAATCACGAGGAGGCCCATGGTTCGGTAAGGTTGACGCTGGGTAGACAAACCACCGACGAGGAGGTTGAGCGGGTTCTAGAAGTGCTACCAGAGGTTATAGAAAAACTGCGGAAGATGTCGCCGCTGGGATAATGTTTATAGATAAATTGAGCAAATAGCACATAAGGGGTATTTTCAATGTGCCAATGTAGGGGCCTGCATCATAGTGACGGGGGTCAGAGTGATACTCAACATGGGTCTCAGTGACAAGCATTGTGGTGGGGGGATAGGTAGGTGGGAAAATCATATTGGAGAGTTACTAGCTCTCCAAAATTCAAGCAAATATTATTTCAATCTGATGGTTTCCAAATTCATGGGCGCCCGCGTCTCGAACCCGAATTTCCGATACAAGCTGCTGGCCAGATCCGAACACTTGTACTCTTCTCCATGGCCCACCAGAATCTTCTCCGGCCTGGGCTCCAGGCCGTCAATGTAGTTGAGAAGCTGCATGCGGTCTGAATGACCCGAAAAGCCATCGATGACCTCGATGTTCAGGTTGACGTTGATTGTTATCCCACCGCCCCTCTCGTTGAGCATTATCTGCTTCCATCCCTTCTGGATCCTCCTTCCGATGGTGCCCTCGGCCTGGTATCCCACGAATATAATCGAATTCTTGGGATTGGGAGCCCATGCCTTGAAGTACTCGAGGACAGGCCCTCCATTCATCATTCCCGCCGTGGCCAACACTATGCACGGCTCTGGGTCATCACAAATCGTATGCCTCATTTCGTGGCTGTCAACCCTCTTGAAAATCGATGATAGGAAAGGATTCTCGCCCTGCTGGAATATCTGAGTCCTGAGGGAACTGTTGAGGTATTCTGGATAGGCCGTGTGAATGGCCGTCGCCTCCCAAATCATGCCATCCAGATAGATGGGTACAGTGGGAATTTGCTCGTTGCGCATCAGGTCTTCCATGACCAGCATAACTTCCTGGGAACGTCCCACGGCAAAGACAGGGACGATGACCTTGCCCTCCTTTTTCAATGTCCTTTTCAATATATCTTTCAGCTGGCTGGATGCATCATGGCGGCTTGGTTGGAGGTCGTGGTATCCGCCATAGGTGGATTCTATGATAATGGCTTCCAGCCTGGGGAACTTGTTTACAGCGGAGTTGAAGAGCCAGGACTTTTCGAACTTGATGTCCCCGGTGAAGGCGATATTGTACAATCCATCTCCGATATGGAAGTGGCTTGTGGCCGAGCCGAGAATGTGACCGGCATTCTGGAAAGTGAGTCTAACATCCGGAGAAATATCGGTTGTCTCGCCGTATTTCAAGGTGATACAGCGTTTGACCATCTCCCGCACGTGGATGGAATCGTATGGGGCCTTTCGTGCCTCGCCGAATGAAACCTTGATGAAATCTATCAAAAGCAGTGACATGAGGTCTCTGGTCGGTGGTGTGCAGTAGACAGGTCCGTCATAGCCGTATTTATAAAGGACTGGCACCAGTCCGGAATGATCCAGGTGGGCATGGGTGACAACCACGCCATCCAGTGAGTCAAGGGGCTGGAGTTCCGGCGCGTTGAGAAATGGGTGGACATCATCTGCGGAAGGCATGACGCCGCAGTCTATCAGTATCTTGCTGTCCTTGGTCATGAGTAGGCTGGCACTCCTTCCAACCTCCCTGTATCCGCCCAGGGCCGTCATCCTGACAAAACTCTCGCCAGATGTTGTTTCCCGGACGAGGCGGCGGCCGTGCTTTCTTAGGAAATCTACTCTTTCATCCTTGACCGAACGTAGATATTTTCGAACCTCGTTAACTGTTTTTGAAGGAATCGGGGGGGCGCGCACAACCTTGGGAGCCCAGCCAATCTTCTTCTTCAGGTCGTTCAGGATGACTCCATGCTTGCCTATGACCAATCCAGGTGAAATGGCCTCGATGGTGACTACGCCAGTTTCGTCATCGAAGAATATGTCGGTTATCTCCGCCTCTTCGGGTATGATGTCGCGGATTTTCTGCTCGGATTCCTCGGCGTGTGATAAAAGTGAAGGGTCTGGCCTTATGGAGATTCTTCTCCGCAATGCCTGAGCCAGTAATCTTACCATATCGTTGTTGTCTGCGAATTCGTCCATGTTCTTGGTGTATATGACTATGATTGGACCTTCGAAATCAATGCTTGTGATGGAGATGCTGGATGGAACTATCTTCCTTATCTCCTTCTCGGCCTCTTCCAGAATCCTCTCTATGGACATAGTATTCACAACTCTTTATCTGATTGGTTAAGCTATTTCAGCTTCATCTTGGTTATTCTTTTCTCTACTTCCTCGTCGCTTAACTCCTTGAATCCCTTTGAGGAGATCATAGCGACACTGATACCGTTCCCGGAGGCAGAGTCTCTCTTAATCGCTGCGTGAAGGCCCCTGATAGCGAGGTCCGCGCCCTCGTCCAAGCTAATTCCCATCTTGAAATGGTCCTCCAGAACACCGTAAACGTAAGGGGAGCCAGAACCGGTGGTCACATAATCGTCAGGTATGGAGCCGCCGGCGGCATCAAGAGAATATACATGGTTACCGTCGATATCGACCCCGGCCACTATCAGTTGAACCCAGTAAGGATAGAACTTGCGACCGTTCAGTATATTGGCCAGCAGGGTCGAGGCTGCCACGAGGGGCATCGGGCTCTTGTGCTTCATCCTGTAAAGCTCTGCCTCCGCCCTGAGGTATCTGGCAAGAACCTGGGCGTCTCCGACCAGGCCTGCGACCGTAAGACCTATGTTCTCATCTATCTTGAACAGCTTCTGGGTCTTTTTATGCGCAATGAGGGTTCCCATGGTCGCCCTGTGTTCCGTTGCTATGACCACTCCATCCTTGCACGTCAGGCCAACTGTCGTCGTCCCTTTCTTCAAATTGCTTTTTTCAGTATCCATGTAATCACTCATCCAAAATGTCGATATAATATGGAAGCGGTAAACCGCACACTCCTCCATTTTGTCTATGATAACAACTACATTAGGCATACAAATAGACATATATAATCGTTTCTGAGACTTGAGGCGGATTCTTAAATTACATCCAGAGTAATCTCTGGGCAGATTACTAGATAACTTCGATAGCTATCTCGGCGCCTTTCCTGTCATACACCTTCCAGGACTCGAAAGAATATGGATAATGGGCTATTATGTGAACCGAGCCATATCCGGAAAACAGGTTGATATCCGCCTCTGACGGGCGGGCACTGGGTCCGGGGTGGGAATGGGCCGTGCCCACTATTGAAAAGTCTATTGGGAGCATATGGAGCCTCAATATTGCACTTCTGTTGCCGGATAAAGTGCCGGGAACCAACAGAACCTCCGTGATGATTCCATCTTCTCCCCTCAGGACACAGACAAACTCGTTGGGGTGGGTGTTCTTGGCCGATGCCATAATCATCTCTATTACAGAAGATAATATTGAATGAATTTTCTTGCGAGCCATGATAATCCTCAGATCGATAAAATTTCCCAGACCTTGTCGTAAAAACTCTTGCCGAACTGCACGAACCTGGAGCGCTTCTCCGACATTGTGAATATGACCGAATCATCTGGGCCTACCTCTATTTCCTCCTGGCCGTCCAGAACCAGGACGCAGTCCCTCTCCTTCACCGGCTTGATCTCAATTCTGCTTTTTGCGGGAACGACTATGGGTCTAGCTGATAACTTGAAAGGGGCTATGGGCGCTATAACAAAGGCCTCGACCTGAGGATCAATTATCGGCCCACCTACACTCAGGGAATAACAAGTCGAGCCTGTGGATGTGGCCACAATGATCCCATCGGCCCTGATGCACATGGCCTGCTCCCCGTCCACCCATATCTCGAAATCACGCATCTTGGAAATGTGGGAGGTGTGGATAACACCCTCGTTGGTGCAGTCAAAAAGCCTGGTTTTATTAAGGCACACCCTCAGCCTGATTCTCTCCTCGACATCAAACCGGCCCTCCTTGATGCGGGTTATCATAGCGTCCATTTCTTCTATGTCAATTGAAGTTAAAAATCCCACCATGCCAGCGTTGATACCGGCAATCGGAGAATCGTTCTTGTGAAGGGCCTTCAGTATCGTGCCGTCTCCACCGATGGTTATCAAAACATCGACCTGTAGCTCCTCGATGGGTTTGCCCGGCCTGCCCAGAAGGGATGCCAGGTCATTCTCCAGAGCGATATCTGCATCCGGACCGAAGATATCCATGGTCCTGTTGGCAATTTCTACAACGTCCCTGGCCTTGGGATTGGCCATCAAGCCGATTTTCATTATTGTCCTCCGTCAATCCTACTTTTCTCACTGCCTGATTGACAGAGGTAATACCGGCATAAATAATTATCTTAATTTCTGTAAATTGATAATTTGTATCGATTAGTTCGGAAACAATTAAACTGACTCTAACCAAAAATATTAGAAAGGCCAGGAATGGAAATTCCCTGGCCCTTTATGAACTCCCTTATGCTGAATGTCACCTCGTAGGCCTCGGCAAGCTCGTTGGCCATCTTCTTGTCCATTCCGGCCTTTCTCATACCTTTCTTCAATGCCCTTGCCGATTTCTTGGCCTTTCGCTTGAACTTCATGTAGGTGAACGTGAACCTGGCCAGAAGGCCAGGTGCCTTGCAAAGGACGATCAATGCGGTCATTGCACCTTCATTTGGCGGCGTGTTTATCACTCCTATCAAGCTCAATCTATTTTGATGTTGAGCCCCTTCTTTTCCATCTTTTCCTTTATCTTCTTTTCGATATCGTCATCGAAATCAGGACCGGGTCCGTGGCCGCCGCCGATGTTTATCACCTTGCTGTCACCACCGCCGATTCCTCCGAGGGCCTGGCTTATCATGCTGCCTGGGCTGGAGCTGTCCATGAACTTCTTGGTGAGCTCAAAGGCCTGCTCCGGGGGCATTCCGCTTTCCACCATGGTCTTGTAGAACTCGGCCACCGTCTTTCCGAACTCCTTGGTCCTCTCCGGGTTGAAGAGGGTTTCGGTTATCTCGTTCAGCAACTTGGGAACGGTTTCGGAAACCGCTTCCAATATCTCCTTGACTTCCTGCGCGTCTTTGTCTGCCATTTTTCATACCTCCTTAAGCGGTTCTTTTCCCGCTCATAATC
>JAGLSY010000294.1 GCA_023135545.1 Thermoplasmata archaeon
CCAGCTCCTCAAGTATTATACTGAGTTCGCCCATATCCTTGTCGAACTTTATTGACTCGGCCAGAGGCACCTTATCATCCAGCTCATCCTCCTCGGAAAATAGAGTGCCGGGCTCCTTGCCCTCAGTCATCTCGTCCAGGGCTCCGATAAGGTCCTCGGTGATGTCCAGACCACTGTCCACCACGGGCTCCTCGGGCTCCGAAGAACCCTCAATAAAATCCTCTATCACGGAGTCCAGAACATCTTCTTCCAGCCCGGCCAGTTCTTTCTCGAGTTCCGGCCCTTCCAAGGCTATATCACCTTCGAAGGTTGTACCGAGCAGATATTCCTGAATCCCCTTGGCCACATCCAGAGATATTGAAGGGACCTGAGATAATTCTGAAAGGGAAGCTTCCTTCAAATCCTTGATGTTTCTGAAGCCGTGCTCATACAATACTCTAGCCCTGGCATAGCCTATACCGGGTATTGAAGTAAATTTGTTAATTGTTTTCTGTTTCGCGTCTGCCATTTCCCCCGATCACCTTTTAAGTACTCCCATCCCACCAACATACGCCCGTGCGGGCACTATACATTGCGCTTTTGTGTTTAACAATGTTTATCCAGAACCTTGTAACCACACCCATTATTTAAAAATATTGCCAAAATATAAATCTTTCAAACACAGAAATCTGTGTTTGAATCATGTATTTTTATAAGATTAAGATATATAAAAACCAGTCTTTGTGCACTCCTGCTTTCGACATGAAATTTTGGATGACAATTTCATGTTTTCGATAGCTATTAATGGCTAATACAATAAAAATGCTTTTATCAGTTAGAGCATTGTGGGTTCGATAAGATGAAACTCACCTATTCGGATGCCGGAGTGGATATTGATAAAAAAGCCGATGCCATTGATGCACTTGTCAAGTCGCTGGGTTATGACAGGGAAGGCATGGGAAAGAAGATAAAACTACCAGGCGGATATGCCGGTCTTGTGGAGTTCGGACCCTACGCCCTCGCCCTTTCGACGGACACCGTGGGAACCAAACTGCTGGTGGCCAACGAGGTTCACAAATGGGACACGCTGGGCATTGACAATATCGCCATGAGTGCCAATGACATGATATGCCTGGGTGCGGAGCCCCTGTCCTTCGTGGATTTCATATCAATCGATGTGCCGGATGAGGAGATAACCGGCCAGCTGGGAGTAGGTCTTGAGGCTGGAGCCAAAATGGCAAACATCACCATTATTGGCGGCGAGATCGCCGTTGTTCCCGAGCTTGTGAACACATTTGATTTCGGAGGCACATGCCTGGGCTGGATAAAGAGGGAGGAGATCATCACCGGCCAGGATATTAGGGAAGGAGATGTGATAATCGGGCTGGAAAGCACGGGAATCCACTGCAACGGGCTGACCCTTGCCAGAAAGATCGTCGAGGTGAACCAGATACCCTACGACGAGAAGTTCGAAAAGCTGGGCAGGACCATCGGGCTGGAACTTCTGGAGCCCACCAAGATCTACGTCCGGGAGATCATGAGAATTATCAAAGATTTCAAGGTTCACGGCATGGCCAACATAACCGGAGGTGGGCTACGCAATTATATCAGGCTGAAGAAGGGCGTGAGGTTCAATATTGACGAACCGATTAAACCGCAGCCCATCTTTGACATACTGGCTCAGCTTGGAGAGGTAAGCGACGAGGAGATGTACCAGACCTTCAACATGGGTATGGGATACACCATTGTCGCGCCCGAGGACCAGGCCGAGGGCATAATTCAGGGATTGAAGCCTGATGTGGAGGCGAGGATAGTTGGAACCGTGGAAAAGGGCAGCGGGGTAACGTGCCCGCCCCTGAGCTTAGAATATCTGAAATATTAGCCATCTCATAAGGGAGAGTCAGAATATTGAATTGAAAAATATCACTGGAGAGATAATATGACGATTTACGAGTTCGAGGGAAAGAAGCCAGTTATCGGAAAAGATTGCTACATTTTTGACGAGGCCACAATAATCGGGGACGTGACCATCGGTGACGGTTGTTACATTGGCGCCGGCGCGGTTCTCAGGGGCGATTACGGGACCATAAAAATCGGTGAAAAAACCGCAATAGAGGACAACTGCACCATCCATGCCAGGCCCGGAGATATCTGCACAATAGGGAACAGCGTGACACTGGGCCACGGGGCCATCATCCACAACGCGACAATCAAAGACTGGGTGGTCATCGGCATGGGGGCAATTGTATCGGATTATGCCACCGTCGGCGAGTGGGCTGCCGTGGGAGAGGGAGCTGTCGTGAAGAACAAATCGGAAATCCCGGAGAGGGCCATAGCCGTGGGGATACCGGCCAAGGTAATTGCCGAAACTTCCGAGGAATACAGGAAGCAGTGGACTCATTTCAAGGGCATCTACAATGACCTGGCTGCAAAAAGATATCCCGATGGGTTGAAGAAGATAGGATAATACCGATTTGAAATTATTTTCCAAGTATGAGCCCCAACATTGTGCCAGCATGGGTCCCAGTAGTTGCTAGCATGGGTGATAGTGATATCCAGTGTGGTGGGGGAGGGAGGAGGGGAAAGTGTGCACACCATTCTCGTCAATTCCAGCGGAGTGGTGTGGGGGAGGAAGAAAACGGGATTAGTTGTTAATACCCAATCCCCCATTCCCCATCCAATGCTCACCACCGGCGCAAAACGCCTTCTCGTGATCCAGGCCGTAATGAACATGGCCATGGCAATTGCCGGCATGTTCAGCCTCATCTACCTTGTCGACCGCGGGTTTTCTTACCAGGAATCCCTGCTCTATCTTGTTACCGGCATTCTCACAACCGTTGTTCTCACCGTGGCCCTGTCAAACAGGGGCTGGATGAACTCTAAAAAATCTATATTCGCCTCCAATCTTTTCATGGCCGCGTCCTACGGCTCCTTCCTGGTGCTGGACGGCTATTCGCTTCTCATCATTCCGGGATTCTTATACGGCCTCCAGATCACCTTTTTCTGGATACCCTTCAATATTCTGTTACTCAGGCACACTGAGAGCCAGAACCGCGGCTTCACTCTGGGAATTTCCTTTTTCATCTTTCCGCTGATTTCGGTCATCATGCCCATACTGGGCGGCTCGATAATCGAAAATAT
>JAGLSY010000295.1 GCA_023135545.1 Thermoplasmata archaeon
CATGCCGCCGCTCAGATTCTTGCATTTAAAACCATGCTGGCTCATCATCCTGTATGCGATATAACCGCGCTGGCCCACCGCACAGTAGAGTATGTATTCCTTTTCCCTGTCCAGCTCATTCAGCCTGGCCCTCAGCTGGTCGATCGGTATGTGGATGCCCTCTCCCAGCATTCCGAACATTCTCACTTCGTCATGGTCCCGCACATCGAGAAGCACCTGGCTGTCCGGGTCCAGCTTGTCAATCTCGGTCCAGTGAATTGTTTCCATATCCCCCCTCAGAATGTTAGAGGCCACGAAGCCGGCCATGTTGACCGGGTCCTTTGCCGACGAATAGGGAGGTGCATAGGCCAGTTCAAGTTCCTCCAAATCAAAGACAGACATGCCGGCACGGATGGCCGTGGCAATGACATCCAGCCGCTTGTCCGAGCCCTCCTGGCCGACGATCTGGGCTCCCAGTATCTTTCCGTCATCAGGAGAGAATAGTAATTTTACATCCATGTACTGGGCTCCGGGGTAATATTCCGCATGGGAGCCGGAGTTGGTGTATGATGCCAGGTAGGGGATCTCATACCGCTGAAGCGTTTTTTCACTGTTGCCGGTCAGTGCAATGGTAAGGTCAAACACCTTGACAACGGCCGAGCCCTGGGTGCCCCTGTATTCCGTTTTTTTGCCAAATATGTTGTCCGCGACAATTCTTCCTTGTTTATTTGCAGGTCCGGCAAGTGGAATCATGGCAGGCTGGCCATTGATGAAATCAACAACCTCCACAACATCCCCGGCCGCGTAGATATCCGGGTCCGAGGTGCGCATCGTGCCGTCAGTTTTGATGCCGCCGCGCTGGCCCATTTCCAATCCGGCCTTATTCGCCAGCTCGCTGTTGGGGCGAACTCCGATGGAGAGTATCACCATATCGGTTTCCAGTTCTGCTCCGCTCTTGGTCTTCACAATGGTTTTACCGTCCCTGCTGGCAAAGGAGTCCACGCCGTCACCCAGGTGCAGAGCAACGCCGTGCTCTCTTAGGTGGTAATGAACCCTGGCTGCCATCTCGTAGTCCAGCGGCGGCAGTACCTGGTCCAGCATTTCAACGACGGTTACCTCCATACCCAGGCCTTTCAGGTTCTCGACCATCTCCAGACCGATGAATCCCCCGCCGATCACAACTGCCGAAGACGGTTTTCTCTTGTCCAGGAATGCTTTGATATTATCGGAATCCGGAATTGTCCATAGGGTGAAAACACTGTCCAGGTCGATGCCCTCCAGCGGTGGTTTTATGGGCCGGCCCCCCGGACACAGCACCAGCTTGTCATAGCCTTCCCGATATTCCTCGTCCTTTTTCAGGTCCTTCACAATGATCTCCTTCTTCTCCCTGTCAATGTCGATTACCTCGTTGAATGTTCTGACTTCTATATTGAATCTGTCTTCGAGAAGCTGGCTCGTGGTCACTATGAGCGCTCCCCTGTCCTTTATCTCGTTGCCGATGTAGTAAGGCAGCCCGCAGTTGGCGAAGGACACATATTCCCCGCGCTCGAAAAGAATTATCTTGGCTTCCTCGCTCAGCCGCCTGGCCCGGGTGGCTGTGCTGGCTCCTCCGGCAACTCCCCCGACAATCAAAACCTTCTTTGACATCTGCACACTTCCGTCGATGGGGATGGTAAAGGCCCGAAATTAATAAAACTAATTGCTGACAACCAGGGCTAGGGCTCGAACCTCGCACCGGCAATCGC
>JAGLSY010000296.1 GCA_023135545.1 Thermoplasmata archaeon
CCCAGGGCCAGCATGGCCAGGATAATGCCGAGCACGATTATGGGGAGGATCAAATCAGATACTTCCATTATATTCACCCCAAACTCATTTGTTAATTTCCTCTTTCACGAACCGGCCGCTTCTCATGTATAGGATTTTATCGGCCCTTTTCCCGATCTCGAGGTTGTGAGTTACTATGACAAATGTGGCCTGTGTCTCATCGCGGAGCCTGGCAACCAGATCCATGATGCCGTTTGCGGTCTCATCATCCAAATCCCCTGTAAGCTCATCACCCCAGATGATGGCCGGTTTGGCGATCAATGCACGGGCTATGGTGGTCCTCTGCCTCTCGCCGCCGCTCAATGCTCCGGGCTTGCTGTCCATCACCTTTTCCAGGCCGACGGTCTTCATTATCTCGATTGCCGTCTCTCTAGCCTCCTTGGCCGGGGTTCCGGATACCAGCAGCGGCATCTCGACGTTCTCGACCGCGCTGAGAACAGGTAAAAGATTGTAAAATTGGAATATGAAGCCCATGCGCTTGGCCCTGTGCTCCGTCTTGTCGTTATCAGACATCTCGGCCAGGTTCTTGCCTTCTATTATCACGGTGCCTTCTGTCAGCTCGTCAAGTCCCGAAAGGCAGTTGAGCATGGTGGTCTTGCCGCAGCCAGACGGTCCCATTATGGCTATCATATCGCCTTTGTTCACCGTGAAATCCACGCCCCTGAGAGCCTTGACCTCAACGGTGCCGGTCTTGTATGTCTTGTGCATGTCTGTTGCTTCTACCATTATCTCAGTCATCTTTTTCAGCCTCCCTTTTTAGATTCATAAAGAATTCGGGAACCTCTCCCTTCATCATGTTTTCAACGACCTTGCTGACCACCTCGGCCTTCACAAGAACAAAGCCCCAGGCACCCATTCTTTCTCCTGCCAGTACCAGGAACTTGTCACCGGGGTTTATATCGTATTTCTTTCTGACTTCTGCCGGAATGACCATTTGGCCTTTCTCGCCTATAACCGTGCTGCCCATGTAATCCGGGCCTTCATGTTGGAACATTTTTCCTCACCTTGGAGGGGTGAATAAAATTGATGTATTTAAGGATTATCCCACTTTTCCTACATTTCTCACATCTCTTACAAAAGAAGTACATGGCCCCAGGGAGGAGCCAGGGTACATCTATGGAGCTAGTATTAATAGATTTAGTTTATTGCAAATTGACCGAGAACACTCTGTCTTTTAAGTCAGAGATTGAATCAAACATTGAGTTGGGGTATGCCTGGATTCATGTTTGCTCTTGTAATCGCGTACAGATGCAGAGTAAATGCGCAATTAGAAATCGGTCTGCAATAACAGGAACACCGCCGTATGGCCATCAATATATCTTCAAATGGACGCAGAGCTTGAACCTCTGCGAGTTTGGACTTCTAATTGCGCAATCCCTTAGCATTTAAACGCAATTAGAAAAGCTAATACGAAAATATGCGTGTTACAACAGAGTATTTGCTTCAATGGCTTTTGGGATGTAAACTTCCAGAACAGAATAATAACGCCAGGTCATTTATGGCCTGGCAGTTTACAATCCTATTTGCTTCATTATCTTGTTGGTCATATCCTCCAATACTTCCGGGTTCTTGAGTATGAACTTGACCCCGGCGGCATCGAACAATTCCGGAAGGCCAACCGTGCTTCCCAGGCTTAGGGCATTCTTGTAATCCTTCACCGCCCCGTCATAATCCTCCAGGGAGCGCAGGAAGACCTGAAGCGCGCCTATCTGGGCAATTCCGTATTCGATGTAATAAAGCGGCACCTCGTATACATGAAGATACTGCCATCCAATATTCCCTTCCTTCTCCAGGCCAGTATAGTCTATTGAGGGCCTGTACTTGGCAGTCAGCATGGACCAGTACTCCGCCCTTTTCTCGGGGTCTGCACCGTCGGGGCTGGTATATACCCAGGTCTGGAACTCGTCCAGGCTGGCCATGAAGGGCATGAATATCAGCGTGTTCTCCAGCTGTTTTATTCCTATTCTTGCCCTATCTTCGGCATTGTAAACGATGTCCAGATAGGGCCGTGCCAGCAGTTCCAGCGACATGGAAGCCACCTCGGCAAACTCCAGCGGAACTTCCCTGGCTTGTTTGAGATGATGGCGCGAGAGGAAACCGTGCATCGCATGGCCGCCCTCGTGGATCAGCGTATCAAAATCCCGGGTCGTCCCCACGAAGTTACTGAATATGATAGAAATTCGCTCCTCCTCAAAGGTCATCATGTATGCCCCGGGAGCCTTGCCAGGCCTGTTTTCCAGGTCCAGGTATCCCTTGGAATCCATGAGCTTGAAGGCATCGGAGAATTGAGGGTCCACAGAGCCCATGACCTTGGCAACCTTGTCCTTCAGGTCGTCTATGTTGTCGTATATCTTGGGCGGGTTCATCTTGTCCGGGTCGGTCTGGGAATCCCAAGGCCTGAAGGTGTCCAGTCCCAGTTTCTGCCTGCGCCTTTCGATGATTTTGTCGACGGCCGGCACCACAAACTCCTTTATGGCATCCCTGAAAGCCTTGACATCGTTTTTGTCATAGCTCAGCCTGCGGTAGTCCTTGAACTTGTAATCAATAAAATCCGGCATGCTAGCATTATCCGCAATGGTCTTGCGGTTGGGCAGTATCCTGCCAAAGAGGTCATTGAGCTTGTCGTAGTCATCCATGTGCATGTCCATCATGGCCCTCCAGGCCCTCTCCCTCAGATCCCGGTCCGGTGATTCCAGGTAGGGGCGCAACTGTTGTGGGGTTTTCTTCTCCCCATCGAACTCCGTTTCCCACGAGCCTGATATCTTCTGGTACTCCTTTCTCATAAGCATGTCGTTGCTGATAAGGGGTAGATTCTCCTCCCTGAACAGCTCCACGTCCCACTGCGAGTTCATCCTCGCTATATTGAAATCTTCCGGAACCCAGTCATCTGGAAAGGAAAGGAATGTCTGCTTCGCCTTCTCGTCAAGCTCCTCTACCAGGGGCACGACCTCTTGGACCAGCCGGTTGAATTCCTTCTCTATCTCCTCATTTTTTATATCCCTGGTCATGTTGAAGTAGGCCCTGTCCTGGATTTCAGAAGTGGCCGAGCAAATCTCCGACCACGCTTCCATCCACTTCCATGCATCTTCCTTTGAATTGACGGCAACCCCTTCCAGCTTCTCGTACGCGGCCTTGATGGTCTCCGTGTCGCCCATGTTGTCATCTAGCTCAAGAAATTGTCTCGGATACTGCTTGTAAATGTCCATTGTACCTCTCCTTGCAGAGGGCAAATACATAATGATTGATATTGGTTTGCCCTCCATGTTGGTGTATAAAAACCAGGGCTTCGAGATATGATTCATTGCATTAGTACCCACTCAAGTTTCAACTTAATCCAACCATGATATCACTATCTGCCTTTATCAATTCCCTGCTGGCATAGACGATCATATCTGATATTCAATATTGATAAGCGAATGGTATCGGATATAAAGCCCGAGAGATTTGTTCCATCGAATAATATGAAAGAAAAACATGAGAAAACAATGTTCAGTGCCCTGTCCCGAAGAGGCGACTGGGTGGAATGCCTGAAATGCCACGCGCTGATGTACAACACCATGGATGTATGCTGGTCCTGTAAAATAGGCCTAACTAAAAAGAACACGATACCAGTGCCGTTATGAATCATCTCTCCACTGGCCCTTGATGCGTTTGTATTCCTTCGTGGTCCTGTATATCCACTTCAGCTTGTTGCGTTTTCCCTTGTGGTTGCGCACCGAGGTAATCACCTTGATATCATGGCACAGAACGGCCTTGGCTTTGTGATGGTCGCGGATGCGAACACTCAGTTCGATATCCTCCATATAGGAAAATGTATTGAAACCTCCTGTTTCGAGGAAGAATTCCCTCCGATAGGAAGAATTGCCGCCGAAGAGCATAGCATATCTGGACCTGCGGGTGCGCCAGTTGAAAATCCTGAATGACATTTTATTTCTGAAATCATCCTCCATTGGCCAGAGCAATCCCCCGGCAGCCACAACCTCTGAATCCCCCCTGTAAACAGCCATGAAGGAGCTTATCCAGTCCTTTGGAGCAATGGTGTCGGCATCAATGAAGAGGATGATGTCCCCAACGGCCTCCCCGGCACCGTGATTCCGGGCATTCCAGACACCCCCCTCTTCCAGGTCTATTACCTTATCTGCCAGCCTGCCAGCCACCTTGATGGTATCGTCGGTGCTGGCATTGACCACCACGATGATCTCATACTGGCCGTCAAAATCCTGCTCTTTCAGGGACTGGAGAGTTCTGGTTATTCTCTTCTCCTCGTTCCTGGCCGGAATAATGATACTGCAGTCCATTGTCAAGACCAAAGGCCAGCATCCCTAAAATAAGTTAGGAGGTATGTGGGTTGATGCATTGAAACTTCGGTAGCTGGCGCTGTCTATACCCTCCTTCCTCCCCCGCCACACTGTGAATTGTTGGGACCCATGCTAACTGGCACTGGGACCCATGTTGGCTGGTTATTGGGACCCCTACTAGCACATTGGATAGTTAAATCTGACACAAGCAACTCAAAAAAGTCAATGAACTGGCAAAACAAATAGTAAAAGGGGGAAAGGCGGCCGTGGGCATGGCCGCCCTTCATTGGAAATTTTTCTCACTTCTTAATCATCATAGATATTAGGGAAGTGTCCTTATTCTTCTGAAGCCGGTGTAGGCGATTGCGCACACTCCCAACCCCGCCGTCGCCACCAGGCCCAGTTGGATGATGGGGCCTATTGGATTGTAGAAGCCGATCCCTATGTCTAGGAAGAGGGCATTGGCAACATAGCTGGGGTCGTGGAATATGTCATGGCCCATGGGGTAGATGTAGCCTCCCAGGAATATGATACCATTGACGAAACCGTTATCCTCGTCCGAGGGCCAGTTGATGTTCTCGCCGGCATGGATCTGGAAGCTCATGTTCTTTTCTTCATCGTCCACCGTGACATTGCTCACCCAGCTCATAACCCCCACCTTCTGCCAGTTGTCCTTGAAGACCACGGTGTCTTTGGTAAGCTGCTGTGCTCCATCCGGTATTCCATCGGTTGACAGGATATCCTTCTGGCCTCCGGTGAAGGTCTCTATCTCGGCTATGCCTGCCGCCTTTTCCGAGGTCGCATTGACAAATTGCACATCCAGCCAGTTCTTCACGAAATCCGGAATGAAGGTTCCGAATGCCGTGACGGTCTCCAGCATCAGGTAGTTGTCCTTGCTCTGGTAGTCCCAGTCCTTTATCCAGTGGTCGAACTTGAACTCGGTTGTCAATGATTTTCCCTCGAATTCCTTTGTGCCCGTCTCTTCGGAATCAATTACCTGGCCGTCATCATAGGTGACACGATACCACGGCACGCTGACGTTGAACTCGTCCACCCTGGTCCCGATATGGAAGCTGAAGGC
>JAGLSY010000297.1 GCA_023135545.1 Thermoplasmata archaeon
TGGCACTGGAGCCCGGCATCATGTCACCCACGTCGTTGGTGTAGTCCATGTCAACGGTGTTGTTGACCCATGTTCCAGGAGTTAAGTCCGCATCTATCTGGACGGTTATTATGAAGCTGTTGTAGCCGAATCCGACATTGATGAAGTTGTAATACCAGGTGGTTCCATCGTCCCATGAACCTGCAAATTCAGGTATAATGTAGGCGGTGTCGTTGACCCAGGTAACTCCGGCCGGCAATGTATCATTTATCCAGATATTGGAGATCGTGAAGTTGGAAGTGTTGTTGAAGTAGATGGTGTAGTTGAGGAAATCGCCTGGGTTGGCAAATTCCTGGTCAACTATCTTGTCAACTATCATGGCGCTCACCAGGGTAACCGCATAATCGGTAGAGCCTGCAAACTGATAGCCGCTGGTCGGGCATGAATAATTCAACTGGACCGTGTTGTTCAACACTAAGCCGGACGCTGTCGCGACATCTATCTGCACCGTGACCTCGATCCAGTGGCTGCCCACCGGGAGGCTGGCGAAATACCAGGTCAACAACGGAGAACTGGAATTATCAAAAATATTGGCCACAACACCGCTCGTCATGTAGCCAATGTAGGTGACTTCGGCCGGTAGCGTGTCATTTATCCACACATCAGCCGGGAAGGACCCTGTATTATCAAAGTTGATTGTATAAAACAGAATATCACCGGGTGCGGCTATGCTCAGGTCAACTGATTTTGTAACAGTGATTATCGGTCTCATGAGAGTTATGGTGGCCGAATCGCTGTTAGGTATTCCGGCAACGCCGGTGTCCGAAACGTACTCGCAGGTTACGGTGTTGATCATATCTGCCAGGTTGGTCTCGTTGGTTACGAGAACGTTGATTACCAGGAGGTTGTTGCTACCGTTCGCCACGTTGGTGAATACCCAGTAATAAGTTGTGCCATCCGTCGAGGTAAAAGGGAAGTTTGAAGAGTTGTACACCACTCCGGCAGGCAGCGTATCATTGAGCCAGACTGTGGCGGCATTTCCGTTCCCTGTGTTGTTGAAATAAATGATATAAGATATAATCTCGCCCGTGTTCACCGTGGTCTGGCTGACCACTTTCACTATGTCAATGTACGGGCCTTCAAGAACAATCACAAGAGCGGAATCATTATAAGGACCATAACGCAGACCATTAATCTGAACGTATTCAAGGGAAGCCCAGTTCAAGAATGATGTGCCCGGCAACAGGCTGTCGTTCAGCTGCACAACTATATCGAATGAATAATTGCCAGGTGCAACATTTGTGAAGTTGAACCATAGGCTCTGGCCGCTGTCTCCCGAGCTGGCATATCCTGGTACATCAGTGGCGTTGTCGCTGACGTATGTTACCTCAATCGGCAATGTGTCATTTATCCAGACGTAGCTGGCATTGGCACTTCCCGTGTTGTTGAACCAGATTGTGTAGAACACTGTCTCGCCTGGCAAAGCATAGGTCTGGTTGACCACCTTGTCTATGTCTATCAATGGCAGTACAAGGCTGGTGTTGGCCCAAGCAATTGATGTCACATTGATGGGGATGTACTCGCACATCACCGTATTATTGAGCCAGGGGCCGGTGGTGGAGTTCAATATCATCACGATTATATCAAAGGAATAATCACCGAATCCCACATTGGCAAAGATATACAGGAGGGGCGAGGTTGCCGTGTTGCTACTCTGGAATTCTGGAACAATGAGGTTGGCAGTGTCGCTGATGTAGATAACGCCTGCTGGCAGTGTATCGTTTATCCATACCAGGGATGCAACACTGTCTTCATTTGTGTTGTTGAACCAGATGGTGTAGGTCAGGAAATCTCCCGGCTGTGCAATCGAAAGGTTAACCGTCTTGTTAACCACGATGAATGGATAAAATACCATCACGGGAGCCGTGTCATTTGACTGGATCTTGAACCCGCTAGCTGCCGTGTAGTTGACCTCGAGCAAGTTAATGAGTGTGGTACCATTGGCTACAGTATCCACCACCTGAACCGTGACGGTGAAGAAATAGTCACCCGGAGCCAGGTCTGTGAAATGCCAGGAGTACATGTTTCCGATTATGACCGGGTCGATTGTTCCGTTGGTGTCGCTGACATAGGTCACATTCGGGTCCAGGGTGTCGTTCACCCATACATGGGTAGCATTCGCCGAGCCAGTATTATTATAGTATAGAGTATAAGTGATATAATCTCCAGGGTTAACTGTGGAAACACCAACTGTCTTGCTGGCATCTATTATCGGCATGTTTATCGTGGTGTTGGCCCAGGCAAATGTTCCATTCAGGTCGTTGCCCGTATTGTCCGAGTAGTTAAGCCCAACGAGATTCGTGAATGTGCCGTTAAGATTCGGGTCTGAATCTATGTCAACGGTGATGTTGAAGAAATGTACCCCAAGGCTCACATTGGTAAAGTTGAACCACAGGAACTGCCCGCTCTGGCCCGAGGTTGCCAATATATGAGTGGCATTGGTGGCCGCGGTGTCACTGACATAGGTGGTGTTATTCGGCAGCGTGTCATTTATCCAGACAAAGCTGGCATTGGAATTACCCGTGTTGTTGAACCATATGGTGTAGGTCAACACATCACCCGGATTGGCAATTGACATATCCACGATCTTCTCCACCGTGATATTGGGCAGGCCGATGATGCTTATGTTACAGATTGCGGAATCGTTCCTGTCACTGTAGTAGTTCAGCGGTGGGTACCATTCCAGGGTGGTTGTCGTGTTGTAACCGTCTAGTATACCCCACATGGTGTTCCATGTAGCGTTGCACCATACCGTGTCGTTGAATATATCAGGGTTCCTGAAGTGGTTGGGCTGAAGGGTTACCAGATATCTGCCTAAGCCATCGGTCGTGGCTGCGAAGGTGTTCAGGTCGTTTGTGGAATTGAAGAGTTCGACGGTCACCGCTGCCCCGGGAATTACTGCCCCGAACTCGTCCTTGACAAATCCGTAAACATCGAAAGGCCATGTCGGCTCGTCGGCTGCCAGGGCCTTCTCCAGTGGAGCGAACGACACCTCGTTCCCGAAGCCGTCCAGGCTTGCCAGCAGATAATAATATGATTCTCCATTTGTAACTGTGGAGTCTAAGAACCAATTTGTCGTGCCATTCACAACGGCCAGGACATCGGTTGCTTTATCGAGTAAGAGTTGGTTTCCCCATAAAGTGTCGGACCTGTAGATTCTGAATCCGCCTTCCGGAGGCGTGTTAATGTCCCAATTCAACACGATGCCATCATCACCATAGGAATAAGCCTGAAACATCGACATTGGTGTCGATGCAGGTGTTTCCAAGGTTAGATTATGTACTGGTGTGGGAAGCCAACCTGAGGCCTCAGTCTCAGTGTTACTGATCAAGGTTTCATATGTAGCGGTCATAGACAATAGGTCCCCAGCATTTTCAGTATAGAAAAGGTATCTTCCTGTACCATCAAGTGTTAGCCCTTCAACATCCCTGTCTGAAATAAGATAGCAGTCATTTGCAGGATAGTAGGCAATAACTGTTGCATCAACGGGTGTGATTCCATCTGGCATGTAAACTATTCCGGTTACTCCATTGTTGCTTGGCGGGGGAAGTCTTGTCCCCCTCCTGGAATTGATGGCCGTGTCAAAGACCAGGGCATCGCCCATGTCCCCGTTCTTGTTCCAGTCCATTACGTGGAAGTGAACGGAGAATCCATCGCCGATGGTTATTCCCAAATCCGCAAGTGATATTGAGGCCTCCATCCTTGCCCCGTCGCTGGCCGCCATCGCGGTAGGAGCGGTTATCCGGGCCCAGCTCTCGTTGTTCTGGTCTGCCGGCGAATCGAATTGATAAGTTGTGATATTAGTGACCTTGCCGTACTGGCCTCTGATGTCTAATAGGCGGTCGGCACCCATTCCGTTAATCAGGAAACCGTCCGAAGTATCGTTGTTCGTGTCAATGTAAACCAGCACCACGTCCTCTCCCAGCTGGGGCTTGTACACGGTCGGGGGCTGGAGGTCTGGACTGGCCTGCCTTGTTCCGATGGTGGCCTTCTGGGGCTGCCATTCCTGGCTAACTGGCTCCTCTGCCCTGGTCATGGCCGGTGCCGTATCGTAATAAATGTCCTCGACTACCGGGACATCGAATCCGGCGAACATCAATCCCTCCACATCCAGGTAAAGGTTGATGTTGTCATTCTCCTGAAGTTCCCTGAGCTCGGTGGCGTCCAGTCTTGGCGCATCCAAGGGGAGAAGCCTCTCCCTGTTCATCACATCGTCAACCGCATCTGCAACTCCATTTCCTAGCAGGCCGCCCGTGCCGTCATCCCAGTCCGCAAAGGCTCCGTCAATGTTGATCTGGGTAGGTGCGCTTCCAACGTAGGCGAATGCTCCGACACCTTCGACGACCACATCGGCATCTGCCGCGGTTATGTCGCCAGGCGTAACCTCATAGTTGAACAATGAGCCGGTTGATGCGGTAGCTGAATTGTAATAAACCGTAAAAATCTCGGGGTTGTTGGCCGTTATGTTCAATGGGTATGTCGCCGCGTTGTTTGCCGAGTCCCTGAGCGTGTATCCTGGCGGGAGGGCCAGGTCATCAACCAGGACGTAATCCCCATTCACGGAAAGGTTCAGGTCAAGAACCGGTGCGTTACCTGTTAATATTCCGGAGGCCGCAACAGCACTGGACTGTGAGATGTGCAACACGTTTCCTATGTTGGTTGCAGGGTAATCTGAAAAATCATACTGGCCGTTGGCGTTTGCAACATAATAAACAGCGGTTATCTGGGAACTGCGACTCGAGCCGATATCTGTCAAGTTCACACGCACTTCCATCTCGTTGCCATCGGCAAATGGAACTGCTGGCGCATAACTCACGAAGCCATTAATGTCATTGTTAGCCCTTGCCGTGTTGAACCTGAGGCAGGCCGCACTTTCAACATAATTGCTGTGGCCGAAGACCTTTATCTGGTATTCGGCACCTATGCCTTTAATCCTATAACCGGTGTTCTCATTCTGGTCGACATCCAAAAATATTCTAACATTATCACCTACGGCATCGCCGAACATGGCGCCCAACTCATCGACCTGGGCATAGAAATAGGCGTTGGAGAAATCGGTAATGAATTTGTAGTTTATAAGGTTGACATTGGGGTTTGCCACATCAGGCAGATCCGTGTTATTGCTGACGGTCAGCCAGTCACCGAACATGCCGTCGATCGCCACGCGAGGCCTCTCCACCTGCGGAAGACCGATAAGGAAGGGCGTCAGGGCGCTTATCAAAAGCACGAATACCAGAATCATGGCAATATCCTTTTGCCAGTCTCTCTTAGGTTCCGACTTGGGGGTCCATACCCTCTCCTTGGGCTTGATATCCTCATCCTCCTCTACGAGGGGCATGCCGCATTCCGTGCATATGTCCCCGTCAGGCGAGATCAGGGCGTTGCAGAAGGGGCACTCGACACCGTATTCCTCAGTGTATTCCTCTTCGACCACTTCTTCATCATAATATTCATCTTCGGAAGCCTCGATGGGCTCGCCGTCGATATCCAACTCTTCTTCCTCAAGGGGTATTGGCGCTTCAAGGAGGACGCCCTTGTCCAGCTTGGCAAAGCACTCTGAGCAAGATTCGGATTCCATGGGTATCACGGTCTCGCAGTTGGGGCATCTTATCATCTCCGGCAGGGTGGTCCAACAGGACTTGCACTGCTCGGCCCCGATCTCAACAGGCTTCTGGCAGGATGGGCAATAATAATGGTTCAATCCCAGTTCCGGCAGTTCTGGCTCCCCGGTGTCGGACTCGGTCCCTTCGTCAGACATCAGGTCCTCTTCATCTGCCACTGGCTCGTCCTCTGGAAGGGAGAGGTCGTCCCGTGGTTCAGCAGATTCGGCATCTTCATCCTCATCACCGCCGACGATGCCCAGGTCCCAATCGCTGGACTTCTCGGGTGGTGATGCGGTTGCACCCTCTTCTACTGCTGGTTTTTCCACGGGTGCGTCACATAAAAAGCACTCTGTGGCGTCGCCATCCAGCATCGTTCCGCATGATGAACATTCTATATGTCCAGCATCGGCGGTTTCGACAGATTCCTCTTTTGGCTCTGAGACACCTTTTCCACAGATTATACAACTCTCAGAACCCGGTTCCAGGAACGCCCCACAATGTGGGCATGCCGTGTTATCATTCCTATCTCCTTCCTCATTCATGGGACCTCGCCTTCCTGTTATTTGTGCAGATGTTTCCCCCCTTGTTGAGAAACATCTTTCGGCAACATTTCTGATGTTGTCGATACCAGAAGTATGTTCAAAACTTCGAAGTATCTACTCAGTATATATAATATAGTTATATAATAAGCTTTTCTATAAAAGCCGATAAGGCTTTTATAGTTTTATCAATAGTTGATGAGAAAAATAAAATGAAAAGGGAGAGAGCCGTTAAGCTCTCTCATTTTTGGTTTTTCGTCGTCTAGGTCTAATATGGTGGTACGTCTATAATCGGGTTTGTCCAGTCATAGTCGATCTGGTACTCGGTGTTGCCACCGTATGACCATACTATGAAACCATTTGCATAGAACAAGGGGTTCGCCACGTTAGCGGCTCCTGCCCAGCCCGGGTCGGTTATGCCATAGAAGAGTGGTTCGTAGTTGTTACAATTCCACAATCCTGTTGCGGGGTCCCAAACACCAGAGTCCAATATTGTAACAGTAGTTTCGTCTACCCATGAACCTATGTCGTCACCGTATCCCCAATAGACACCTGCCTGTGGGAGTGTTCCTGTGGCACCATACCATGCGATATTGACGCCGCCATTCCATGAACCGCCATCGTACAACTGACCTGCGCCGGTTGACCATAGACCAGTGTTTCCACGCTCGTCTATGTGGATTACGGCTCCTCCATTAGCCCATGCCGAACTGTTTCCCCAGCTTGCACTTGGGTTGAGCATTGTCCAGCTTGAGCCTAGTGTTATGGTATTGACATTTCCAAGGGTTTCTTTTGCGTCATCCCGTTCAAGTTCACTGGCCTGGATATAGATACCATCAGTCCAGAGGTCTACAGTTGAGACGAACAGCCAGTAACAGTAGTCTATAGACATTATGAAGTCAGTACCACCGACTCCATATTCATATGTGTCATATGTAACAGGATTATAGCTGTTCAGCTGATGTTTGGCCAAGACTATCTGTGTTGCACTTGGAGCGGCTCCTTCCCATATGGCTACAGCCTCGATTTGCTCACATGCTTTTGATGCCCAGAAGTCACCGCCAGCATCCAACAGAGCGACAGACACGTTCATTGGAACTGAAACAAGGTTCCAGGCATCTGCTATTGGCCTCCAATAGAAACCGCCCTCAGCTATCTGGATATGTGTCATGTTCGTCACATTGGCTGCCGGGTCTGCCTGTGGACCATTTGGCCCACCTGGTATCCACCATGTCAGGTTGGTAACCGGACCGCCTGTAGCGTCTGAGGCATTCACATATATCGCCCATACACCTGCTGTGTACAACTGCACTGTGTTGTTGTAGTAACCGTCTGTAACGGGACCGCCTATACCATCAAGTGCGATGATAGTTGGGCTGAGACCGCCTAACCAGAGGTCCTGCAAAAGAGATGTCTCGTTGGTTGATATGTTCATGTAGCAGTAGTAACCTGGTGCTATGTTGCCGTATGCGTCATAGACCGAGACATTCACGTAGAACATCTGACCTGGAGCATAGACGTTACCTGCTGGTGCCGGAAGGATTCCGTCCCAGTATGGTACCCAGTAAACGAACATGTCGTATGGTATACCAAATGTTCCGTTGAGCATTATGTTAACACCATCGAAGATTACTGTAGCGTTCACGGAGTCCTGATATGTACCCATCGTGAAGTTTGCCCAGACTAGTCCACCTACTATGTATTCGTCAGGCTGTATTTCGACCTGGTACCTGCCGAAGCCGTCTGTGTTGACTGCTGGCTGGCTGATCCATGCCGTTCCATTGTATGATGTTACAACAACGCTTGGTGTGAGGTCCGTGATGTTCACTGGTGAATATCCGTCAGCGTGGGTACCATTGTACCACTGAGCAAATCCGACTACGTCCAACGGGAAGACTTCTGCGGCTGCTTCATCGGTCCACTCCATTGTCCTTATTCCTCCACTGAACGGCACAACAGGTGTTGCACCGTCTTCAACTGTGAAGTAGTACTCAACGACAACTGCGTAGTTCCTTACCAGGGTGAAAGAGAAGTCGTTCAAGTTACTGCCTTCTTGCCAGAGGTCGTGTGTCATCGCGAATGGTCCGTCAAAGCTTACGTTGCCAAAGTCTCTCTCGTAGTAGACTGCACTTGAATAGTCAGTAAAGTCCTCGTAGTCCACGTAGAATGTTTCTGTGGTTCCGTTCGCTGTTTTCGTTCCAGATGGAGGGGACAGTGGGTCGTAGTCTGATATCGGTGGTGTTGTGTCGTCAATGTTGAATGTATCTGAAACGTCAACACTCCACTGACCATCTGAACCGCTTACCCAAACCGTGAAGAGTGTGTCATCAGCCCATAATGATAGGTCGATGTCTATTGAGTAATCGGCCCAGTCTGCTCCGCTAGCAACAGGTGCTCCCATATCAATACCGTTACCGTCACCTGGGTCTGCCCCGAGGTAGTATTCGGCCTCGGTAATTGGACTGCCGCCTGTAAGACTGTCGTCAACTGTACATGTTAGAGTGACAAATTCAGCAGTTGTGTCACCGTTGTATGTTGCTGGTGCAACGTTAACAGCGGTTACGACTGGTGGGAACGGGTCAGCTGTCGTAAAGGTGAAGCTGAAGAGTACGGTCGGGTTGCCTGCCAGGTCCTGGAAGGCCGCTGTCTGGGTAACTGTATAGACGGTCAATGGGTCGTAGGTTGCGCCAGTGTACTCGTAGAATGTGTCGGTCACATCCCAGGCCCATGCTCCTAGAACTGCAGGTGCTGGTAGGATGGATGTTGTTCCAACAGCGTTGTTCAT
>JAGLSY010000298.1 GCA_023135545.1 Thermoplasmata archaeon
GATATCAAATATCCGTATCTCTGTGCCTGTCGTTGAGCTCCCCTGTCTTTCCCTTGTTCCAGGAACCCACCTTGCTGAAGAAGCCGGTCACCCTTGTGATGTTCTCGACATTCCTTCCCTGACGGGAATAGACTATCAGAGTGGAGAGGTCATGGCTGGCTATTGCCTTTTCAGTGTAATGTGTCTCGGCCTCGTACATCTTGTTCCTGACAAATATGCCGCCGTTTCCCTCATGCTCTCCCTGGGCCCATTCGTATTCTTCCCTGTGCTCGTCCAAAAAATTCGTAAATTCGTCTACTTCCATTGTTTCACCCATCCTGTAAACAAACAGCCTCTGGCTGTATGTTCCCATTCCGTAGGCCATAAGCACAATCACGCGGCGGTAAATCGCCGCGGCCAGTTGCTTATTATTGATGTGCTTACGGCGGTCTACTCTTTGAATATTTTCACTATTCATCGTTGATTACTTGTGGGCCCTAAAGGACCTGGCGTTACTAGTTTTATGAGGTAGCTGCCAATATTCTGGCAGGCACCAGTGTGTATGCAAAATAAGTATAAAACCATGCCCCCTATTTTTCGGTTTTGTTATTATTTATTTTCCTGTTTTTTAGATATCTGTTGATGAGGAATATCACGAGGGCCAGCAATATCAAGGAGCCCAAGATGTACCAGACCGCCGAGCCGAATATATCAAGCATCTGCTCACCCACATAGTAGGCGGGAATGGCAATGGCAAAGCATCCCGCAAGGGAGCCGGCAAAGACCGAGAGGAAAACCGCCTTTTTCTCCATGCCGGCCATCAGCCCGATTATTGTCGAAACTATGCCTCCACTTCCCTGGAAGGGTAGGGCCACGTAGGAGCCGAGGCCGAGAATAGCCAGCTGTTTTTTTTGTGGCCTTGATTCCAGTCTTTTCCTGCCCAGGTCCTCGAAGGCTTTCACCGCCCCGCCTATCTTTGGGATCTTCTTTATCCAGTCCAGGTTCCATATGAGGAAAAGCGAGCACATGACATCCACGAATATCACCGAGGTGG
Organism: Thermoplasmata archaeon; assembly: GCA_023135545.1. Classification (GTDB taxonomy): domain Archaea; phylum Thermoplasmatota; class Thermoplasmata; order SG8-5; family JAGLSY01; genus JAGLSY01. Next base: position 1,034 of record JAGLSY010000298.1, read on the forward strand.
CAACCAGGGTTATGTCGAAGACCGGCGATGCTCTGCTTCCCAGGTCGAGAAGGCCGATGGTGGCGGTGGGTATGAGAACCTCCTTGCCGAAAGGCGATATGAAGTAGGAAAGAATGAGAAGCCCGATGACTGGCACAACGGCTTCCTCCAGAATGCTGAAAAGAATAAAGAGATAAAATGCACTTATCAGAATCGGCATGAAGAAGTAAAACAAGGCCCTGAAGATCCTGTTACCGGATGAGAAATTCTCACTCATGGAGCGTCATTCCTGTTAAGTTCCAATTTTTCTGCCAGCATCTCAAAGGCCCTGGCCCTGTGCGACAGTTTGTTCTTTTCCTCCAGGCTCATCTCGGCAAAGGTCCTGTCATGGCCGGCCGGCACGAATATAGGGTCATAGCCAAAGCCCCCGTCGCCCCGCATTTCCAGAATGATGGTTCCGTCAACACGGCCCACGGCAAGGGTGACATCCCCATCCTCGTTCATGTAGCCGGCACAGCACTGGAAGTTGGCCTTCATATCGCTTGCCCCTTTCATGAGTTGGATGATGCCCTGGCATCCCAAGGTCTTGTGAACATATGCGGAATACACTCCAGGAAATCCTTTTTGGCTGTCTATGAAAAGTCCGGAATCGTCGATTATCACAGGTTTTCCATGCTCGCCCCAGAGCCAGCTCAAGCCGCTCTCCACGACCTCGGCCAGTGTGTCGGCCTGGATCTCCGGGTAGGGGGCTATCAACTGCTCCACCACGATTCCGTATTTCGAGAACTTCTCCTGGACTTCTTTCAGCTTGCCGGGGTTGCCGGTCGCGAACCAAATCTTTCTCATGAGTATCTTCCCCTTTTCTCGATATCCTCAACTATGGCCAGTATCTCCCTGCCGTTATCGTACTCTGAGATGTACCCCTCGGACACGTGCTCGAACAACTCGGGAAATTCAGAATGTGCGCTGTCCAGCGCCTCTTTGAGAAGGTGGAGGTCAACGCCTTTCTTTTCGGGTTCCTGGCTCCTTTCCCCCAGCCCGAAATCTATGAAGTAAATATGGCCGGCCTTGATCAACATGTTCGAAGTCGTCAGGTCACCGTGAACGATGTTGTTGGCATGAAGCCGACCCACGAGCACCCCCAGCTCCCGAGCCACGGCATTTCTATCCCGGCTGGTCTGGAGCACGTCCTTGGCCAGTTCCCCTTTTATGTTCTCCATCACGATTGTCGAGCTGACTACGTCCACATCATAAATTATCGGGGTCGGAATGCCGCACCCCCTTGCCTCTGCCATAAGCACCGCCTCCCTCTTCGTCCTGGTTCTCCTCAGCATATTGTCCAGTGACTGGATGCGGTATCTCTTTGGTATTCTCTCTTTGACCATGACGCTGCGGCCGTGCCATTCACCTTCCGTTATGGTGGCCTCTGCCCCTCGCTTGACAACCTGCGTTCTCATATGATTGGTGAATTATCCAGGTCTTATAAAATATTGTTCAGGGATTTCCTACTCCTTGGAACCTTGAGCCAGGCCCTTGATTATATCCTTTCTCGTGATTATGCCTACCAATTTCCCGCTATCCAGCACTGGTATTCTGTTTATGGATTTCGTGTTCATAAGGTCAACAGCCCTGGACATGGTCCCTTCATTATCCAGGGTTACGACATCCTTCTTCATGAGGTCCGAAACCCGGGTGTTGGCTATTTCCATGAAGGCCTCGGCAACTTCCTTGTCATCGAAGCACTCGACAAAGGACACGCTGACCATAGAGAGAGATGGGTAAATCATCTCAAGCCTCTTGCATTTCACCTCCAGGGCGTTCAGGATGTCCTTTTCGCTGAGAATTCCGATAAGCTGGCCATCCGAATTCAGCACCGGAGCTCCCGATATCTTTTTCTTGGCGAACTTCTCGACCACGTCCTTGATGGTGTCATCCCCTGACAGGGTGACCACGTCCTTCACCATAACCTCGTCAATCAACATCTATATCGTCCTCTTGTCGAGCACTCTCTGGGCCTTTCCCTCGCTTCTCGGAAGTGTGCCTGGCTCCAACACTTCCACCCTTGCTCTAACCGTTAGGACCGCCTGCATTTCCATTTCCAATTTCTTGGCAAACCCGGTCTGGTCATAATCCGGCGAGTTGAAGAATTCGGGTGCGACCTCGACCTGCACCTGAAGACTGTCCAGTATGTCCCTATCGACTATTATGAGATACTGGTCTCCCACGCCCTTGATGTTCATGAGCACATGCTCTATCTGGCTGGGGAACACGTTGACACCGCCGACAATCAGCATGTCGTCGCTCCTTCCCCTTATCCTCATTATTCTGGGGTGGGCCCTTCCGCAGGCGCATTCCTCGTAGTTGATGATGGCCAGGTCCTTTGTCCTGTACCTGAGAAGTGGCATCGCCTCCCTCGTCAGCATGGTGAACACCAGCTCGCCGCGCTCTCCCTCGGGAAGCACCTCGCCGGTGTCAGGGTCAATGGTCTCGACAAGAAATTCGTCGCTCCAAATATGCAAACCGTTCTGCTCCTTGCATTCCACAGCCACTCCCGGCCCGTAAAGCTCGCTCATTCCGAAAACATCATAGGCCTTGATGCCCAGTGATTCCTCGATTCTCTTCCTGGCCTCCTCGGACCAGGGCTCCGCACCGAACATTCCGACCTTCAGGTTGAAATCCTCTTTGGGGTTGTAGCCTTCCTTCTCTGCCGCCTCGGCCAGATAGAGGGCGTATGAGGGGGTGCAGGCTATCACGGTGGATTGCATGTCCTTCAGCATCATCAGCTGCTTCTTCGTGTTGCCGGTGCTTATCGGAATGACGGTCGCACCCAGGATCTCGGCCCCGTAATGGAAGCCCAGGCCACCGGTGAACAGGCCGTATCCATAGCAATTCTGCACGATATCGTCGGACCCGACACCTGCCGATGAGTAGCATCTGGCCATGAGGTTGTTCCATGTTTCCATATCTTTCTCGGTGTAGGTAACCACCGTTGGTTTACCCGTTGTGCCGGATGAGGCGTGCAGCCTGACAATTCTATCAAGGGGAACGGCGCGTATTCCGTACGGATAATGCTTCCTCAGGTCGTCCTTAACGGTGAAGGGAACTTTGTGGACATCATCCAGGCTTTTTATGTCGTCGGGGGTTATGCCTGCCTCGGCGAATTTCTCCATGTACATGGGCACGTTATCGTAAGCGTACTTCACCATCTTGACAAAGCGCTCTGTCTGCAGTGCTCTGATCTCTGAAAGTTTCATCATTTCAATGTCTGGCTCGAACATGGAATCACTCGGGAAAGCCGAAGCACGAGACAAGTAAATACTTTTTGGTGGAGTTGGATAAACATATAAAATCAGTCCGCTCCGAGCAGGTGAACAGGGGGACGGGTGCGAGCCAGCGGAGGAGCCGGGTGGGGGGTGAAGGAACTGGATGGGGTGGGGTCTTCATCTTTTTTGAAGCATAGAGCATAGAGGCTCAAAACACAAACATCTTAATATCTCATGAATCTTTACTGGCCCCTATGAAAGTTAAAATGCTCGGAGGAGCCAGCGAGGTCGGCAGTTTCTCTATCCTAATCGAGGAAGAGGATATCAAAATGATCTTTGACAGCGGGCTGACACCTTCGAAACCACCCAAATATCCACTGAAATCACCGCCCATAGACCTGGCCTTTCTCAGCCATGCGCACATAGACCATTCAGGGATGATACCATGGCTCACCATGGAGTACGGGAATGATGTTATCGCGACCGAGCCCACCATAAAGGTCGGCTCGATGCTCCTCGAGGACACGGTCAAGGTTTCTGCGTCGGAGGGGTATCCAGTCCCCTACGAGAAGAGGGATGTCAAGGCATTGAAAAGGCATTTCCAGACGGCCACTTTCGGGGATGTTATCGAGATTGGTGGGGTGGAGGTGGAACTTCATTCCGCGGGTCATATCCCGGGAGCTACAATGTTCGAGACCAGGGGAAGCAAGAGTGTTCTGATAACAGCCGATATAAACACGCTGGACACCCGGCTTGTCAACAAGGCGGAGCCTACGAAATGCGATACTCTTATCATGGAAAGCACCTATGCCGGACGAAACCACCCGCCAAGGGCCGAAACGGAAAGGGAATTCATAGACAAGATAGAAGATGTGATTGCCAGGGGCGGGAACGTCATTGTTCCTTCTTTTGCTGTGGGCAGGTCTCAGGAGATTTTATTGATTCTCATGAACGCGGGTTTCGAGGTCTGGCTGGACGGAATGGGCAAGGCGGTCAATCAGGAATTCCTGCCCCTTGAAAAATACCTGAGGTCGGTGGTTGACCTGAGACGGGCCATGGACCAGACACGGGTTGTCAGGCACCGGGACGAGAGAAAAAAGGCCCTGAAGGGCGAGGTTATCGTAACCACCAGCGGCATGCTGGACGGCGGGCCGGTACTCGAGTACCTCCGGGTTCTGAAGGATGACAAGAACAGTGCCGTGCTTCTAACCGGATTTCAGGTGGAGAATACCAACGGCCGCTCGCTTCTAGAGAATGGAACCATCAACCTCCAAGGCAATGAGACACAGATAGATTGTGAAATAGGATTCTTTGACTTTTCGGCACATGCGGACCATGACGAGCTGGTGAAGTTCGCCAACGCCTGTGACCCGGAGAAGGTAATACTTGCCCACGGGGATGAAAGGGA
>JAGLSY010000299.1 GCA_023135545.1 Thermoplasmata archaeon
TTTATTAATAATTATTCTTAATACTGTAAACTACCAGGCCATAAATGACCTGGCGTTACTATTCTGTCCTGGAAGTTCACATCCCAGAAGCCATATGGCCAAACTCGCAGAGATTTAAGCTCTGCGTACATTTGATGATATGTTGATGGCCATACGGCGGTGTTCCTGTTATTGCAGACCGATTTGTAATTGCGCATTTACTCTGCATCTGTACGCGATTACAAGAGCAAACATGAATCCAGGCATACCCCATCTCAATGTTTGATCCAATCTCTGACTTAAAAGACAGAGTGTTCTCGGTCAATTTGCAATAATGTTCTATCTATCGATCACAACTTCCAATTCCAAAAAGCCGCCGATTGCCTCCATGGCCCTTGCAGTGGAGTGGTGGATAACATTGAATTCTACCAAAATATCTTCTAGCCAGTATTTTTCATCCCAGAGATTTCTGTAAATTCCATCATCCCATTTTTCACCAGGATAAGAAGCGATTGGCATGTAAGCGATCAGTTTCGGCGCGACAACCAGCTGTTTTCGAATGAGTTCGTGTATCTGGCTTTCTGGAAAATGCTCCAGCAGTCCTCCGGAAATACAGGCATCAAAAGAATCAGATTCGAACATTTTGTCTATGTCGAAAACGTCTCCGTGAATTATCTGGACGTCTTTTCCGAATTTTTCAGCGTTGGTTCTAGCTGCCTCGACAACCTTCATATCGTTGTCTATGCCGGTAATTTTGTAACCGAATGTTGAGAGTGGGATAGAACCAGTTCCCAGGCCGCAACCTAGATCAAGGATCTTCGTATTTTCACCTAGATGTTTTATGTAAAAATCAATACAGGATTCTATATCAGCCAGATAGGTTTGGAAATCCTCGTCCGTGAAAATGACGTTCATGTTTTCTGAAAAGGCTTGGAACCAGGTTTTATCATTCATTGAATTCATTCCTTTTGAGTCACAATCGCAAACATGGCATGCACATAATAATGCATGTGCTCATAAGAGCCAGGCTCGTCGACAGGTTCTTTCACAAGATGCCGTGGGTCCTGGTGAACTGATTTGATTACGAAGCCGGATTCGACCAGGTTGTTGAATATATCTGAAAAATCGTGCCGAAACTGGACACCATAGTCCTCCGTATCACCTTCTATTGGTGACGTGATTCGGTATCCTTTTCCGTCCCAGGAATCCTCTTCAACATACCAAAAGGCCGGATTGCCATGTCCTACCCGATATAATCCTCCCGGCTTCAGCACTCTGGCGACCTGCCTATAAATCTCCTCAAGGCTTGGAACATAACAAAGGGATATTGGATGATAAACCATGTCAAATGATTCGGCTGGAAAGCAGGATAAGTCACGCATATCACCCTGGATCGTGGTAATTTCGTAACCATGATGGGCTGCGGCTTTCCTGTCCCCCTCCAGCTGTTCATCGGTCAGGTCGAAAACTGTGACATTGGCGCCCAGTAATCCGAAAACAGCGGATTGCTGGCCTCCGCCGGATGCCAGGCATAATACATCTTTGTCTACAATATTTTCAAAGATATAATTTGGATAGATGTAACTGTATGGCTCTGGTAAAAATTCGATTTCCCGATTTGCGAATTTTTGAACAGTTGAGGCATCCAAGTCTAGCCATGGTCTTGTGTATATATCGCCACTAGCAACATTGTTTTTCCAGAACTTCTGGTTTTTCTTGGCTATTTCGTCCATATTTTCAAATCTCCAATTCATTTCCTTCCACGAACAACCAGCCTTCTCGCTTCCTGGTCATAAGGCGCGCCCTCGAAATTGCCGAATACCTGGACGTCTCTGAATCCACAATCTTCCAGCAGTTTTTTCAGTTCTGCTCCCGAGTATAGCCTGTGCGAAACATTGTATTCATGCCTTTCGCCGCTTTTGGAAATACGTATCCAGCGATTATCCAGCCAGCTCCAGTTCTTGGTAATTTTCCGCTCCTGCAAAAGCAAGGTTCCGTTCTGTTCCTCACGCCAGTCCCTCTCCTGGAAGATGCGGGCAATCACTTCCTTGCCCATGAGGTCGATCAAAAATATCCCTTCGGGCTTCAAGGATTCGTAAACGTTCATTACTACTTGTTTATCCTCTTCTGGGTTCTCGAAAAAGCTGAACGATGTATTAAGATTGACGGTGGCATCAAAGGTTTCGGATTTGGAGAAAGTTCTCATGTCACCCTCTATAAATTCGACATCTAAGTTTTCATTTGCTGCTTTCTGGCGTGCGATATCCAGATATTCTTTGGTTCTGTCTACTCCTGTTACTTTGTAACCATTTCGGGCCAGTTCCAGAGAATGCCTTCCGACACCGCAGCAAAGATCGAGAATGTGAGAGTCAGGCTCTATTCCCAGCATTGTAATTATATCTGCGACTTCTTTCGGAGTGCTTTCCCTCTTGTCTTCGCTGAACATCGTGTTGGTAAACGTTGTCCAAAACGCATCATCCTCATGCCATGATTTGTCATTTTTCTGCATATTATCACACCAGTCAAATCTCCAAACAATATATTAAATCTATCTCGGAATCTGAAAGAAGATTCCCAACTTCGGAAATTTGCTCAAACCCAGATTTCTCAAAAACCCGCCTTGCCGCATCATGCTGGGTGCCGACAAATGCAAATATCCTTCTGGGTTCGATTCCCAACTCGGAAAAGGTATCCTTGACAGACTGGATTCCTTTTTCAAGGAGGGCAGAGCCAATGCCCTTTCCTCTGTGGGATTCCAAAACATGAAATTCCTCGAATTCGACAATACCGCAGCTCGGGTCTTCCTTGATGTGCCATTGCAGAGTTCCGACAATCTTGCCGCCATCTTTGGCCAGTATTGTTGAATTGTGAGAAAGGTAGCAGTCGATTCTGCTTTCGAGGATCTCTGGATTTGAATAATGTTTGAAGAATTCGAGGAGTTGGGGTTTGTCGGATTTGGTTGCTATTGACACTATTATCTCATCCATCATTATCACTCAGATATTTCCTTTCGTATCTTTTCACAAATCTCAGCCAGTTCCTCATCTGAAGCGTCCTTCGCCCTCTGGGGATTCAGATCACTGGCCTTACGAATCGGAACAAGGTGGATATGCACATGAGGCACAGACAATCCTTCAATTGCCACTCCTATTCTTTTTGCGTTTGTAGCTTTCTTCAGAGGCTCTGACAATTGTTTTGCAGCCAGAAAAAGGGAAGAATACAATTCATCATCCAAATCAAATATGTCATCGACATGCTTCTTTGTAACCAACAGGGTATGGCCTGGATTAAATGGGTGGGCATCGAGGAAAGCCAATAGCTTTTCATCTTCCCAAATAATATGAGCCGGGCACTCGCCATCTCTGATTTCACAAAATATGCATTTGTTCAATTTATCACATCCTCTTTTCCATAACAAGCTGAATCCACGCCCTCTCATTTTCATCAAAATCAAATTCGATATCTTCTCTTATTTCTGCAAAATAATCTTCTACATTCAACAGTTTGATTGAATCTTTGACAGTAAAGCCAGCTTCACTCGCGACCTCATGGAAATCTTCCTTTGTAAAATAATGATGAGTTTCACCCATTTCTTCTATCCAATCCCCCTCACTGGGCGGACGGTATTTGGTGAGAAATTCGACAGCATCCCCGATATCCAGCATTACCCCACCTTTGATTTTCTCGTATTCTATATTGCGAATGCGGAACTCCCGTGTGAACCTGAAAAATATATCCTCGGTTTTCTGGTTTTTGAATGAGATGGTGACTGGCTCGGGGGGCGGTTTGAGAAAATCCTGGATGATTAGGATGCCATCGTCTTTCAATGCTTTATGCCCGAGTTTCAGGGTTTCGAGAACCTTTTCCCTGCCAGACAATGAAAATATCTCGTGGAGAACACCGACATAGAGAATGGTATCAATTGACTGGTCTGGAAATATCTGGGTTGTGATGTCGGCCTTCATGGTTTCGACATTGTCTAGATTCTTCTCGGCCACAGCATCCAGGCGTTCCTGGTTCATGTCGATTCCGACAATCTGGCTGTCTGGAAATTCCTTTGACAAATCTTCAAGGACAAAGCCGCTACCGCAGCCGAACTCAACTATTTTTCCTGGCTTGACTTGTTCGAATAATGGTTTGAGCCAGCGCTTTCTTCTTAACAGTCGCTGTTTCCATTTTTCGTCATCAGTCCATTCCATTTTCAACAATCCCCATAAGTTCTTTAAAATGCTCTCTGTATTTATGTTTTATTGATGGTGGAAGATTAGGATAATATTTCCTTTGCCAGTCTCTTGGTAATTTAAAGAAATTACCATGAATTACTTTCCGACAATTATCACTTCCACAGAAACATTCGTCCTCCCAGTAGAAATATCCCTGGAGCTGGTCAATTGCGGTGGCTCCATAATCATGCGTCAACTCTTCATCCTTTTTGATATTTCTAATTGCATAAACATCATAAACTGCGATGCTACGCATTTTATATATGCAATTTGGATCGCAAGAATGATTCATATAAGATGGCATAGTATCTTCGATTACATATTTACCCCAACCAACATAATTTGAATGATCACCGTCAATATATGGATTTGATTTGGATAGTGCATCAATCTCTTCAACAGTATATCTATCCAATCCTCTCAAATCAACATGAAATAAATGTTCTCCTTTTTTGATATCTCGCGTAGTAAAAAGACCGGTGCCTTTATTCTTGGTTTTTTTGAGGGTGATGTCTACTTCCTTCATATTACCCAACACTCGCCGTGATAATTTTGTAGCCCTCAGCTGCACATGCCAGCGCCGCCTTGTCCCGTATCTCCACATCCGGGAAAAGCGCAACCATGTACCCGCCCATGCCGCCGCCAGTCATCTTGGAACCCAGCGCACCATTGTCCCTGGTCAGCTGGACAAGGAAGTCCAGTTTGGTATGGGAAACCCTCCCCTCCTGCAATAACTCGTGGTTCCGGTTCATGAGCTGGCCTATCTTGATGTTGTCGCCTTCGACAAGGGCCTGCTTTGCGGTGTCGGCGATCTGCCTGGCCTCATCAAAAACAACTTTCGACCTTTCTGGATTTCTATTTTTCCACTGTTTCAAAACTTCTATGGCATCGGCTGTTGCCGTCATCGCGCCGGTGGATACCATGAGAATCTGCAACGGCTCGGGAATTTCCAGGTGCTCGACGTAAGCTGGCTCGATTACCTGGCCGTCCTCGGTTATATCGGCTTTTATGAAGTAAATCAATTTTCCATAGGTGGAGCAGGTGTTGTCAATGCCGCTGGGTGTTGCAGCATAGGCCTTGTCACCCTCGAAGCCGCACTTGTTGATTTCCTCATCGTTGAGCCCGAGGTCGAAGTGGTCGGAAACCGCCCTGGCCATGGCGACGCAGCTGGCTGCCGAAGCCCCGACTCCGGAGGCGCAGTAAAGGTCGCCGGTCAGGGTTACGTCAACAGGAGTTTTATCGAAGTCCAGGCCCCACACGGCATCATTCATGTTTTTTACGGACTGCTCCATTCGAAGCCTATATTTGTCTTTGTAGCCGTCTGCCGCATCCCGGTTGTCCGTTATGTTGAAGCCAGGGTTGGTGGAATCCACCACTTCTGCCTCAAGGAACTTTGACAGTCCCGATGCTATGCAGGGGTTGCGATAAACCGTGAAATGCTCACCGAACAATATTACCTTTCCATAACCTATGCCTTTGCCCATTCTATCACCTGTAAACTACCAGGCCATTGATGACCTGGTGCTATTATCATGGCCTGGAAGTTTCCATTCCAGCAGCCATATGTCCAAACTCGCAGAGGTTTAAGCTCTGCGTCCATTTGATGATTTTTGATGGACATACGGCGGTGTTCTTATTTCGAACTTGGTATGTTCTATTTCCAGGCCTATTGTTGGTCATAGTATATTAGATTTATTAGATGGCATAAGACAATTGTCGAAGCATAATATTACCATGAGGAGGAGGAAACGGAAGATATCAGCGGTGTGCCAGCGTGGGTCCCAGTGTTGCTTGGCATGGGTATCAGTGGTAAGCCAGCATGGCGGGGGAGGTCGATGGGTGGAGCAATCCATCTGCAAAACATCTCTCTGCAACATGCTCCATCATATCAAAAACAAAACCGCAACACCAGCTACCGCAACAAAGGCCCCCACAATACCCCGCCAACTGGTCCTCTGCTTGTAGAGCACCCATACCAGTGGAATGATGAATATCGGCATCAGGGACATGAGCGTCTGGGCTATACCCACCTTGACAAGATATGCCGCCATTGTCGAAAGAGTTACACCCGCAAAGGGGCCGATGAAGGAGCCGACTGCCACAAATTTCATGCCTCGCCTGTCTTTCAAGGCTCTCTTCAGTTGGGGCATCTTTCCCCAAAGAATTATGACAGCCCAGACAAAGATGGTCCCCAGCATCATTCTTATCAGGGTCGCGGTGACGGCCAGGGACATCACATCTTGCAGCCCGGTGGAATTCGGGTAGAGAAGCATGCCCTTCTTGAGAAAGGCCAGTCCCAGCCCTTGCCCGATCGCGCCCACAAGAGCCAGGGTTATTCCCAGTTTCTTTTTCTTTTTGGTGAGGGGCTTCTCGTCGGATTTGGTCCCGTCCTCCATCAGCACAATTATGACACCGGACAGGGTGAGAGAAATCCCAACAAGAGCCAGTATGGAAAGCAGCTCGTCAAAGAGGAAGAAGGCCGCGATTGATGCAAATATCGCGCTGAGGGACATGACCAGCACCGCCCTCCTGGTTCCTATTATCACGAATGAAGCGAACAAACCGAAATCGCCAATGCCCAGGCCGATAACACCGCTCAAGCCTATCCAGAACCACTGCTCTCCAGAGGCATCCGGAAAGAACTGGCCGAAAATAATTGCCTGGGTTGCCCAGAGCAGGAGAACCGCGAAGAGAATGCGCCAGGCATTTACACTGATGGCCCCTATACGCTTGCCTGCGGAAGTGAAGAGGACCGCGTTGATGGTCCAGAGGCCAGATGTCAAAACCGCGGCCGTGGCTCCGATAATGTACATGTCCATTGATACACCGAATTGAGAGGTGTAGCCGACGTGCGCATAACCATTTTTCGCCGCAAAACCGGAAAACGAATAGTTTTTAGAGGTAGAGCGCAATCTAGGATGGATGAGTGAGGATGGGATTATAATTTTCAGAAAGGGCAGCGGCCAGAACCCTGTCAAGATGGCGATTGTGGGATGCGGCGGCATGGGATGCAACACCTTACGGAGCATCAGGGTGCCGGACGGCGTGAAGACCATTGCAATCGGTGGAAACCGGCAGGAGATTGCCGGAACTCGTGCGGATGTCGAGCTGGTAATCAGTCAGGATGATGCCATGGCCTCTGCAAAATCCAAGCCATCCAGATATGCCAGCAATGATGCCGAGATGGAACTCAGCTATATTCTCAAGGAGTATGATATGGTCTTTCCGGTTGCGGGTCTGGGCGGCAACACAGGCGGATGGATGGTCTCCCTTGTGGGAAGGGCCGCCAAGCTGGCAAAGACAACGCCGATCGCCCTGGTCACCACGCCCCTCAACGCGGAGGGCAGGGAGAAGCGCCACAGGTCAACCGAGCAGCTGGAGGCCCTCAGAAACTGGACCAGCGCTATTATATTCAAAAACGACCAGATACTCAAGGAGGTTCCCAACCTGCCCCTGGAAAAAGCTTTCAGGGTGATGAACAAGGTGGTGGTTGCCCCAATAGACGAGCTTAGCGGCCTGGACAAGGGCAATTTCAAGGACATGAGGGGCATGTTCAGGAAGAGCCACATATTCAGGATGGATGCCGCCGAATGGAGGGGGGACAACCCGACCTTTGCCATAAACGAGGAGTTCAGAAGATCTGACTGGCTGTCCCTTCAGGTGCTGGAGCCCAAATGCGCTATTTTCTTCATTAAGGGGTTTGGAGTCAATGAGGGGCTGGCAGCCGAGTTTGCGGAGGATTTTGCCAAATCGGCCAAACAGGAAATACCCATGCTTGCGTGCCTGGATGATAGTAAGGCCACGAAGGAAATCAAGGTAACTGCAATAATCGGACTTTGAATTCGATGAGTTCTGTGAGTTTAGTGAGTTCTGTTGAAAAATACTGGAAGCCTTGAGTTCCGTGAGATTAATTAGTTAAACTTGGCCAGGATTGCACGCTGGCCAGATCACAACTCAAGGGTTCATAGCCCAGTAATTAGAACTCCATGAACTCCACAAACTCAAAGGTACATACCTCAACAGCACGAACTTCTTATTGCTCCATATTCATATGTTAAATCATTACTATATTGGGGCGTGGACATGTTTAATAACCTTTTTATCCTATATAGCATATTAACTTCGTGGTGAATTATTGGAATGTATAGGTTGTGGTGGGCTAATAGGCGAAGGCCTCATATGCGGCAAATGCACCGATGAAAAGCTCAAGGAAACGCC
>JAGLSY010000003.1 GCA_023135545.1 Thermoplasmata archaeon
CCGTTGAAGCCCAGGTCCAGCGTCTCCACGAAAAGCTCGAAGCATTGCTGGGGTCTGTCCTCTTCGATGAGGTAGGAGTGGGATATCTTCAACCGGTCGGATTCTATCTTATCCTTGAATATGTCCACATCCCTTTCCTCGGGCTTGGTTTTTGCTTCTGGCTTCCCCGCTTTCTTTGACTCGTCGGCTATAACCTCCATGGCGACAGAGGTGGTGGGTGCGACCTTCATGAGACGGCAGTAAGCGATTATCTTGTTAAGGGCGCCTTCCAGTGACCTCACGTTGCTGACATGCGACCTGGCAATTATCTTCAGGACATCGTCGCCCACATCGAAGTCGACAGCCTCGGCCTTCATTCGAAGTATGTTCATTCTGGTTTCCAGGTCAGGGCTCTGTATATCGGTCGGCAGGCCGGATTCGAATCTGGAAACCAATCTTTCCTTTATTCCCGGGATATCGTGGAGGGGACTGTCGCTGGTCATGACAATCTGCTTTTGATCCTTGTGAAGCGCGTTGAAGGTGTGAAAGAGTTCATCCTGAACAGCCTCCTGGCCTGCTATGAATTGGATATCGTCAAGAAGGAGAAGGTCTATCTTCCTGTACTTGTTCCTGAAGGCCTTCATCTTGTTGGACTTGGTGGCATCCATGAACTTCTGGATGAACTTCTCGGTCGTGATGTAAAGTATCTTCTTGTCCTTTTTGTGCTCGGCCACATAGTTCCCGATGGCGTTTATTATGTGGGTTTTCCCTAGGCCAACCCCACCGCAGATAAGAAGGGGATTGTAAGAAATCGAGTCTGCCTTGGCAACCGCCAGTGCCGCGGACTGTGAAAATCTATTCTTCTCCCCAACGACAAAGTTCTCGAAGGTGTAGGCGGATATGAGGCCGGTGTCTCTTGTCTTCAGCAATATATCCAGCTTGTCCATGCCCGAGGATTTCATGTCCTTCCTGACCGCGCCGCAGGTTGGGCACTCGTCCAGGCCTTTCATGTCTCCACCGCATACGCTGCACCTGTCCTCAGTATCTTCAGTGCCCTCGCCGGGAATAACCTCGCCATAGCCGCCAGCCGGTCTTATCTCCGGGGCCTCAGCCTTATCCAATTTGAAGGCTCCAGGCTCTTCCATAAGCTCCACTTTGTCACTGATATCCTCCATGGCAGCCTCTATGGCCGTTATCTTCATCGGGTTCTTGAAAAGGGCCTCCAGCTTCTTCACCTCGGTATCGTGGCCAGTGGTGTCCATGTGCTCCAGATCCTCCTTGAAAAACTCAACCTTTCTCAGGTTGTCCCTGAACTCACTGAAAAGTTTCTTGGCTTCCTCGATTGACGTGTTGAGGGCATCCTCCAAAGTGTGGACGACGAGCCCCTGAGAAGTCCAGGCATCCAGTTCCTTTTTCAAGTCTTTCATTTCCCTGTCCGAGACCTCCTTCGCGGCCTTGGACTGGGCCTCATCACCCCAGGACAGGCCAACCTTGGACCTCTGCTGCTTCTGGGCCGGACTCTTCAAGACGGTTATGGAAGATTCGGGATATGCGGACATGAAAGTGTCCACTTCCACCCGTCCCCTGACCTCTATCTGACACTCTTCGTCATAGGAATCCACCCAGGCAAGTTTCAGGGCCTTTTCCCCTTGTTTCATCACCTGAAAATCATCGCCAGGCCTCTTTCCGTAGATGGCAGCGACAGGAACCCCGTTCTTAATTATAAGGTAACCCTCGGACAGAATGCCGGCGCGCTTAACCATGCTCTTGACATAGCCCGTGAATTCGTACTTTTTGAGCTTGATGAGGCTCTTCTTCAGCGTGTCCTCTCCCCCGCGAATCGTGCGGATTAATTTACCTTCTGGTAGGAAATCGACAGACGTTGAAAGCACCTCACTCAAGCTACATTATATTTCTTCCTTAAATAACCATAATACACCTGATATCACCGATATCCCTGAAATACAGATGTGTGGCTAGCCGTACATGTGGGACATGCTGGACATGGCGGATGGGCCTGGCAGAGCGGGCTTCGCCTGCTCCATCGCCTTCTTCAACTGCTTCTCAAGAAGCTCGGCCTCGTCGATGAGGGGCTGGGGGTCCAGCTTCAGCTTGGGGAAAAAGTTGTCCAGAGATTCTATGAGCCGGGCGGCCGCTCTGGCATCCGGGTAATCCTGATGTGCATCGGCCAGCATGCATATTACATCC
>JAGLSY010000030.1 GCA_023135545.1 Thermoplasmata archaeon
TATCATGCTGACAACCTTGCTGGCTGGAGTTATAGTAAGCTCATTAGTCCCCATCGATATTTCCTTCAAAATGTTTTCACTCTTTACAGCCATAGCTTTTGTGATAATTATCTTTGGAATCCTGGAGAAGATGAAATCTGCAGGTGTGAAACCGGGAAAATCAGACTTGGCAGTGGCAGGCATCGTCACAATATTTATTCTGACACTTATCTCGATAATCATGAGAAGTTTCAGGGGCCAAACACCAGAAGATTTCAATATGATGGATTATGCTCTGGAATGGTTCGTGATTATTCTGGCCTTCCTTTTGACCTTTTTAACAGTGGTAATGGGGTGCATAATGGGCGCTCACATATCAGAAGGGTGGTATTTATTGGCTGCTGGTGCGGGCATTTTTGCCGTATCCTATATATTGCAAACAGTTTTGATTGCCTTTGGAAATTATCACGGGGGCCACTTTATAGGGGTTCTAGACGTCGCAGCTCTCTTTTCCGTGGCGTTCAGCGCATGGTACCAGCGGAAGAAGCACTTGGAACTAATAAGTGGAATCTAAAGATTATAAATAGTGTCCGAGCAGGTAGGGGAGGAAGAAGGTAAAAAAAGGCATATCTCCACACAGGGAACGTACCGAGCCAGCTTATCGCGAGACCGCTGTCGAGTGAGTAGAATAAAGATGCTAGCTTAACTTTTTAAAGGTAGCCAGTATCTCGGGGATGTCTGATATTTCGGCCTTCTCCAACATCATTGGCCGGTAATGATATTCCTGGTTAAAATGCTTAAGGACTA
Organism: Thermoplasmata archaeon; assembly: GCA_023135545.1. Lineage (GTDB taxonomy): Archaea > Thermoplasmatota > Thermoplasmata > SG8-5 > JAGLSY01 > JAGLSY01. The sequence continues at coordinate 787 of JAGLSY010000030.1, forward strand.
TCCTGTTCCTATGGCTTGCATGGAAATTGCCTTGCTGGCTATTGCCTTTACCCGCCTTCCAGCCCCCACCATACTGAGACATCAAAGAGACCCATGCTAGCAATTACTGGAACCCTTGTATTTTGGATGCTTGTCGTTACCCTTTCCCTAAAATTGTTAATATATAGCCCATAATTTAAAATATATATGAATTATGGGGGAAAACGGTGGTATATTGCCAATAGACATAGACCTTAGCACGTTCAGACACGGGACAGAACTTCTCAAGAGAGGATTTGCCAAGATGCAGAAGGGCGGCGTCATAATGGATGTCGTCAATGCAGACCAGGCCGTTATTGCAGAGAATGCCGGCGCGGTGGCTGTCATGTCCCTCGAACGAGTGCCTTCGGACATCCGTGCAATGGGCGGAGTGGCCAGAGCGGCCGACCCCGTCAAGCTCCAGGAGATACTGGATGCGGTCGACATTCCCGTCATGGCAAAGGTCAGGATAGGCCATTCTGCAGAGGCCAAGATATGGGAGTTCATGGGTGCCGACATGATCGACGAGTCCGAGGTTTTGACCCCGGCGGACCCATTCCATCACATCGACAAATCCGGATTCACCGTTCCTTTTGTCTGTGGAGCCACCTATCTGGGTGAGGCAGTTCGCAGGATAGCAGAGGGTGCGGCAATGATAAGGACCAAGGGCGAGGCCGGCACCGGCAATGTTGTCGAGGCAGTCAGGCACATGCATCTGGTCAACAGGATGATAGAGAAGCTCAAGGTGACCGATGTGGAGGGGCTCGATGGCGTGGCACGTGCCTACGCCAAGAACTTCGGGAGGCTGGAGTATGAGGTGCGCCGGGAATGGTCTGACAGCGATACGCCCCCGGATGAGATAGTGTTCGGAGGCAGAACAATGGATGAATGGGAAGCCACTGTCTTTTCAATTCTCAAGGAAATAAAGGACCTGGGACGATTGCCGGTCGTAAATTTCGCGGCAGGCGGGATAGCGACCCCGGCCGATGCCAGTCTGATGATGAGAATGGGCTGCGATGGCGTGTTTGTCGGCTCCGGAATATTCAAATCCAGCGACCCGGACACGATGGCGAAAGCCATTGTGGACGCGGTCACCAATTTTGAAGATGCGAAGACACTGACCGAGGTATCCAAAGGCATTGGAGAAGCAATGCCTGGCCTTGACATTGACAAGATCCCGGCAGAGGATAGACTTGCCGGCCGAGGCTGGTAAAAGATCTGGCCATACATAATTTCAAAACAGAAAGAGACATGAAGAAGGGGAAGACATGAAGAAGATAAACAGCGGGATATACGGACTCAACCCCCTGATGGACGGGGGCATCAACGAGAATTCCACCACTGTCGTAATCGGGATGACCGGAGCCGGAAAGACCACCTTTGCGACACAATTCATTCGTCGTGGTCTGGAATCGGGCCAGGAAGGCATTTTTGTCAGCCTGGACGAGAACAAGGAGCAGATAATCAAAGAGGCGATCGAGATGGGTTGGAAGGAGATCATCAACTTCATCGAAGAGGAAAAATTGGTATTCATTGACGCATCCGGCCTCGAATTTTCGAAATTTATCAAAAAAGAATTACCTGATTTCGTTTCCTCATGGAAGGGAGCCAATGCCAGGATAGCGGTCGACCCCCTCACCCCGGTCATCTGGTCCACTCCGGACCGGTACGAGCAGAGGGACCTCATCGGCTTCATGCTGAAGGAGACCAGGAAGGTCGGCACGGTGCTTTGCACACTGGAGGAGCACGGGACCATCGGCGACCTCTCCGGCACCGAGACCATCATTCCCATGTACCTCTCGGACTGCGTCATCCACCTGAGAAGCAGCTTCAAGCCCGGTTCCAAGCTGGAGAGAACATTGAAGGTTGTCAAATGCCGGTCAAGCGGCCACAGCGAGATGGACCACCCATACTCGATAATAAAAGGATTCGGGCTGGTCGTCCAGGCAGGCGATTACCCCCTAATCGCGACCCGAGATAAAGTCGAGCAGTTCTCCGAGGCTTTCAGAGGCATCGGGGGCCAGCTGCCGTCCTTTGTTTTCACCAGACTGGAGAATTCCCTGAAGGATCTGAGGGACAGGGACCTGGCCGAGATCAACATAGATGAACTGATAAATGCCATACTGGCCGAGCACAAAGAGGATTAGAATGAGCAAGAAAGTGGGGAAGGCCCTGGAGAGCGCGATAAAGGAGCCGGAGCACACCCGTCCGGGAGGCGCGGTCGAATCCACCAGAATTTTCGGAAATCGGGTAAGGCGGGACGTTTTTTCACTTCTGACCAACCACCCCTGCCTGGGCATCAATGATATTTCCGGCATACTGGCCGTCAGCAACACCACGGTCAAATGGCATCTTGGAAAGCTGGTTTCATCCGGCTATCTTGTCGAGAGAAAGCACGGACGCAGGAGGCATTTTTGGCCAGAAGGGCAAATAGACGATGCCGAGTCCAGCATATTCTACGTGCTAGCCTCCGGGAACACAAGGCTTCTGTTGATGGAGATGATCAGGACACCTGGCCTCACCCAGAAGGAATATGCCGACGGTTTTGAAATGAGCCATCAGAGAATAGCCGCGATGGCCAGTAATCTGGTCGGGGCGGGCCTTGCCAGCACCATGGTCGAGGGAAATCACACCAGGTATTATCCCACCAAAGCACTGGTCGAGCTTTCGGGAGCCCGATATGACAGGACAAAGGCCTTCAAGGAGTTCATAATCGGCAAATTGAAGAAGGACGGCGAGAGGCCCACCATCATCCGCAGTTCGAGGGAACGCCTTGTTTTGGAGATAGGCCCCAAGGGAGACAGGCATGTTCTGGAGATAGGACTGGACCCCTTCATCACTGTCGTTAAATGACGCCCTGTCTTTCAAGTCAGGGTTAGGAAAAACGACAGTCCGTAACAATCCGCCGTAAGCACGTCAATATAATTTAGCTAACCGCAGAGATTTTACCTCTGCGCCTTTGTGCTTATGGCTTATGGAATGTAAACTTCCAGGACAGTATGGTAACACCAGGTCATTTATTGCATATTGACCGAGAACACTCTGTCTTTTAAGTCAGAGATGAATCGGTCTGCAATAACAAGAACACCGTCATATGTCCATCAACTGTTAGCAAATGAACGCAGAGCTTAATCCTCTGCGAGTTGGGACATATGGCTGCTGGAATGTGAACTTCCAGGACAGCATGGTAACGCCAGGTCATTTATGGCCTGGTAGTTTACGGCCTGGTAGTTTACGGTGCTTGAAATTTAACTTTTTTTTGTATTATGGAAGTAATTATTAAGGACATATGCCCAGTTTTTAGAAATACAATGCCTATATACTAATTTAACAAAACACATATCACTCATGTCTATAAGTGATGACCAACTCGTAGAGCTATTGCTCATACCAGGAATAGGAAGAGCGAAAGCCCGGGTTCTATATGCCCAGGGCTTCAGGTCATTGAAGGACCTTTATGAGTGCCCTTTTGAAGAGCTTTCCGAGATACCAGGGGTAGGCACTGGCCTGGCATCCAGCATCAAGGAATATGCCGAGGTCATGCTGGATGTGGATGAGAAATCATCCGACAAGCTGGAGACCACAACCGGCCTCTCCATGTGTCCCATGTGCGGTTCCCTGCTGGCAGAGGATGCCGAGAA
>JAGLSY010000300.1 GCA_023135545.1 Thermoplasmata archaeon
GGGCGTGCTCCCTGGTTAGCCCGTCATCCTGCCCCCTGCTCCTGAAAACCGCCAGCTCCTCCATGGTCAATTCAGGCTGGCAAAGACAGCACATTGCACAGTTGTCCAGGCAATTGTATGACTTGTTCTCAAGTTCCGATGTATCGATCTCCACAGGCCGGAGATGTTGCCGCAGATATTAAAAACCGGCACATACGCTGCCCTTTCAAACCAGACCTTGCTGCAAGGCGAAGTTCACCAGGCCAGTGAGCACGAACTGGACAGCCATGGCCGCAAGTATCAGACCCATTATTCTGGAAAAGGCCAGTGCGCCGACGCGTCCCAGTCTCTTGAATATTCCCTCTCCGTAGTAGAGCATCACGTAGGCCACGGACATGGTTATTATGACGGCGATGATGATGGCCAGCACCTTGAAGACGTCAAATCCGTCGGTTGTGGCATCGACCATGTATAACATGACGGTGGTTATCGCTCCGGGGCCAGCCAACATGGGAACGCCCAGAGGAACTATCCCGACGGCCTGCCTCTCCAGGGCCTCCTCCTTGTCTCTATCGGTGAGCTTGGTCTTTGGCCTGGAGCCTCGGAGCATGCTGAATGCTATACTGAATAACAGGATTCCGCCGGCTATTCTGAAGGCCGGTATTGTTATGCTGAATATCTCGAATATCAGATTTCCCACCAATGCAAAGATGATGAGGATGCCGGCCGCCACGAATACTGCCTTGTTGATTACCTCCAGCCTGTCCTTATGGTTGTAACCTTCGGTCAGGGCAACAAAAAATGACACATTACCCAGGGGGTTGACTATGGCAAAGACCGCCACTATGACCGCTATCAGGAAATTGAAATCCATTGGTGCGTGGCAAACTGATGCCGTATTTAAATCTATGCGCCTGATGTTGGGGAGTTCAAGGAGTTCTGTGAGTTCTTATTTCAATATGCTTGTACCTGTGAGTTAGGGAGTTCTGTGAGTTCCGCCTGAAAAATGCTGGTAGCTTTGAGTTTGGGTTTTCCGGGTGCCGAGCGTGTTTAGCAAAACTCAAGGGTACATCACTCAGCAATCCAGAACTCAAGAGTACACCTTTAAGCAATCTCGAACTCACAGAACTATGATAAAGAATATTAGTCAATAGCTTGATAAGGGTTCAATGGGGTCGAAGAGGATACTGTTGATGGATGACCGTGCGATATCGTCATTTTCACTTCTGGCCATTATATTGCTGCTGCTGTCCAGCTTCACAATGTCCTACATTGCCTATGTCACCCAGGTGGATATGAATTATCGGATGCAGTCCGAGACTCTTGACGACCTGGAGGGCAGGACGCTGGACGTGGCCCAGGATCTGGAGGACCATGCCATATATCTGGTAGAGAAGAATATCACATCCGGCTCTGATATCGGAGAGGAATTTCAGAAGTACGTGATGGCTCTCGGTTCCGAGAACTTTGACACCTGGCGGAGCGGTGATATCTCGGTGTGCATCGATGGGATATATGCCGTGATAGGCGGCACCCTGCACGAGAACTACACCCTCTCTCTTCAAAATACGGGTGAAGGCTATCTGCTATCTGGTTCCTTCAACATCACGGCACGGAACAACAGGTCCAGCTTGGAACTGCAGAAGACCATAAAATTCGAGAGAATGATACATGTTACCTAGATGGAATTTGTGGTTTTGGGTTTTGACACATAATTTAAGGCGTGCAGTGTAATTCACAAGTTATATTATGTCTATTAAAATATATATTAACATTTGTTAAATTATAATAAACTTATACATAAATGTATCGCAAACATTTTATATATGATTCGAGAAAGGTATATATAGGGGTAAACCGATTCCTTCACGGTGTTAACATGACTGTCAAAGTTGCCATTAATGGTTACGGTACGATTGGCAAACGCGTGGCCGATGCGGTCACAGCCCAGGACGATATGGAAATCGTTGGCGTGGTGAAAAGAAGGCCCACCTTTGAGGCCAAGGATGCCGTCAGGAACGGTTTTAAATTCTACGCTGCCGGGGACGAGTTCATCGGCGCTTTCGATGCCGAGGGCATCAAAACCGAAGGCACTCTGAACGACCTGCTGGACATTGCGGATATCGTGATGGACTGCACACCCAAGAAGGCTGGCTACATGGATCTGTATAAACAGAAAGGCGTGAAAGGGATCTGGCAAGGCGGGGAAAAGCACGAGCTTACCGGCCTGTCATTCAACTCCTTCTCCAACTACGAAGATGCGATCGGAGCCGATTTCGCAAGGGTGGTCTCCTGTAATACAACCGGGTTGTGCAGAACACTCTGGCCGTTGGATAATAAATGGGGCATCGATAATGTCCTGGGAGTGATGATCAGAAGGGGAGCAGACCCCTGGGATTCCAAGAAGGGGCCGATAAACGCCATAGAGCCGGTTTTGAAGGTTCCGTCCCACCACGGCCCCGATGTCATGACTGTCATGAAGGGGCTGAACATTCAAACCACGGCGGTTGCTGTGCCTTCAACTCTCATGCATCTTCATTCCGTGATTGTCAAGCTGAAGCAGAATATTCCGACAGAGGATGTGATTGACCTGTGGGACAAGACCTCAAGAATTATTTTTGTCGAGGGCAAGGAGGGCATCAAGTCCACGGCCCAGATAATGGAACAGGCCAAGGATTCCGGAAGGAAGAGAGGAGATCTATTTGAAATCGCAGTCTGGAAGGACGGCGTGCACGTGGTCGGCGACACTCTCTATTACTATCAGGCCATTCATCAGGAATCCGATGTTATCCCGGAGAACATTGACTGCATAAGAGCCATGTGCAACGTGGAAACCGACAAGTGGGTCAGCATTGAAAAGACCAACAAGGCACTCAACGTAAGGTGATAAGATGAAAACACCCTGTGAAGTTTCAATGTGGTATGTGGTTCCTTATATCAGGAGCAGAGTCGCCCAGTCCATAGTAAACGACCTGGGGCTCAAGCAGGCCTTTGCCGCGAGGAAGCTGGGGGTCACAGATGCGGCGGTTTCCCAGTACCTGTCCGGCAAGAGGGCGAAATCGGACTTGGGCGAGGAATGGCTGGAATCCGAAATCAAGAATGCAGCCAGGCTCATTGTCGAGACAGATGATGAAGAGGTGATTACCATAGAAATTTGCAGGGTCTGCAAGATGGTCCAGGACTCCAAGCTCGTAGACAAGCTGGTCGAGGGGGCATGCACCCGTTGCCCGTAGGCGATATCGAGGTTTCTGTTGATACCAGTGACGGACAGAGGACTATCAAGGTTCCGGCAGGCTCCATTGCCGAAGATGTTATAAGGGCCCTGGGGCTCAACGTGTCGGCACAGATTGTCCTGAGAGGAAAAATACCCATTCCGGTGGACGAGCCAGTGGTTGACGGAGACCAATTGAGAATAATCGAAACATTTTCCGGAGGATAATCG
>JAGLSY010000301.1 GCA_023135545.1 Thermoplasmata archaeon
CCGGATGATATCCTCGCCACCGACAGGGCAATAATGGAGACCTTCCCGGACAACAAGCTGCTCATGAACTGGATAGAGCTTGCCGAAAAACATCTCCCATGGGAAGGATTGCCGGCGAGAGTGTGCTGGCTTGGCTACGGAGAGAGAATGAAATTCGCATTGATAATGAACAGGATGGTGCGCGAAGGGAAAATCGGTCCGATAGCGGTAACCAGAGACCATCTGGATTCCGGTTCGGTGGCCTCTCCCAACCGGGAAACCGAGGGAATGAAGGACGGTACGGATGCCGTGGCAGACTGGCCGCTTCTCAACGCACTTCTGAACTGTGCCTCGGGAGCTGACATGGTCGCGCTCCACAATGGCGGCGGTGTGGGAATCGGACTGAGCCAGCATTCGGGAATGATAGTTGTTTTGGATGGTTCAGAGGAAACCGACGAGCGCATAAAACGGGTATTCACCAGCGACCCCGGTACCGGTGTCATGCGGCACGTGGATGCCGGTTATGATATCGCCATCAGAACAGCCAGGGAAAAGGGTGTTAGAATTCCGATGAGAGAATAAAGAAAGGATGAACACCCCGCCCATCGTTGGACTCCCGGCGGGGCATGTTGTTGATATCTGCAAGGTTCTGTTGTGATTTGTTTTGCCATCGGATTGCCTTTGCCCGCCTTCCGGCCCCCCACCATGCTATCAAACACTGAGACCCAAGTAACACATCAATGATATCCCACTCTGGCTGATGGTTTTGTTTTATGTTTTATTACCCATCAGAATATTTAATATCAAATTCTGAAAAGTCCTCGGCTACAATGGTATTCTCGAAAACAGATTTAGCATCTTCCAGAACTATCTGGCTGTCATCATATCTCGGGCTGATATGGGTTAAAATAAGAAGTTTCGCACCAGCCTCTTTTGCGATTTCCGCGGCCTGCCTGGCCGTCGAGTGCCCGAACTCGTTGGCCTTCTCTTCCAGGCTGGAGTCGGCAGTTGCCTCATGAATCAGCACGTCGCAATCTTTGGCCAGCTCCCTGATATTATCACAGGGGCCAGTATCTCCGCTGTACACCAGTTTCAAGCCCTTTCTTGGAGGCCCGAGAACCATGTCTGGAGTGAAGGTTTTCCCATCCACTTCCACGGTCTCGCCCTTCTGGAGCCGGCTGAACAATTTTCCTTCCGGTATTCCCAGTTCCAGCGCCCTGGCCTTGTTGAACTTACCGGGCCGCATTGCCTCTTCCAAACAGTAGGCCAGCACAGGGACGGAATGGGCCGCGTCAACAGCCTTAACCGTATAATCCCCGAAATCCAGAACATCGCCGTGGCAAATATCATGCACCTTGATAACGTACTTGGAGTTGAAATAGCCCAGGTCCAGCAAGGTCAAAACCAGGTCGATGGTGCCCTCCGGGCCGTAGATTTCCAGGGGTGTTTCCCGATTGTTCAATGACATGGACTGGATAAGCCCTGGCAGACCGAGAAAGTGGTCGCCGTGGAAGTGGGTGATGAATATCCGTTTAATTTGCATGAATGAGACAGAAGAGATCATGAGCTGGCGCTGGGTTCCCTCTCCGCAATCAAAGAGCACGACCTCGCGGCCTTTTTTCACGGCGATGGCCGAGACATTCCTGTCTGGAGACGGCCAGCTTCCTCCTGTTCCGAGAAATACGAGCTGCATGCGCGTTTGTAAGATGATGAAATGTAAAAAGATTTGGTATACGTTCTAATCACTAAATGCATGCTCCGAGCGCGTAAGCTTTCAGCTGGCTGAAAGCACGCTGCGAGGTTGTATGGATTTAGTGAATTTTTTTGATTACGAGCAGGGCATCACGGGTCGCTATCGTCAAATATATCACTGGCTATTGCTAACAATTTGAAATCGCTCCGGCTGCGCTTTACTGATATACTGCTGTGTGCCCTACGACTATTTGTTAAATTCATGTGCTTTTGCTGATAAACGTGTTTGGCGGACGCCCACCCCTTGCGCCCCTCTGCTCGGGGCACTGGAACTGATTTTAAACCTATTTCTTCATCATAGCTAAAGCATTTTCCAATTCTTCAAGTGTAGGTATTCCTTCGATCTTCTGCTTTCCTATAAGAACTGTAGGAGTTGTCCTGATACCATTAATCCAAGCACGGAATGCTACACTGGATTTAGATACATCATATACTTTGATTCCTAATCCATGCTTAGTTGCGAACTCACGGACTATCTCAATGGTTTTTTTGGAGTCTATTGGGGTGGTCGTTGAGCTCGTGATATGCCTCTCTGCCCACATCATTCGTGCGCTAGTGATTGCTTGCCCATTATGAACTCTACCGGGGTGACTCGTTATCTCAACGTTTATTCTCTTAATGTAGACTTTGATGTTCATCGGAGACGCCTATATTCTATGAGAGTTAACGTATAATCCTCTTTAATATCTTGTGGTAACGCGAACGACGACCGCCAAACACTTTACTTATTTACGCACATTAAAAACGGGCACACAGCCTTAGCCAGCATACGCTTGCCTAAGTGAATAGGGAATCATCGTTAAAAGGATTCCCATTACGCTCTCCCCGCCCCTGCGTTGCTCG
>JAGLSY010000302.1 GCA_023135545.1 Thermoplasmata archaeon
CTATGACCTTTCCGGCCTCGCCCCAGACCTCGTGGGTCGTGCGAATACCTGAATCACAGACTGCCACGATCATCCTGTCGTCGTCGCCGAAGCCGGCTCCGTCATTAACCAGATCGCCGTTTATCGCTCGGCCGGGTATGGCATCACCTGGATCATCAGCTATCACTCTACCTCCTACTAAGGAGCCAGACTGCAAGAGCTGAGATGCCGGGTTGTTGAGCTTAACTGGTTGACTATATCCTGTTATCCATTTGACATCCGCGAAGTTCGCCAGTGTACTGATGAGTGACGCGTCTACATTTACGACGAGCTTGTTTGTTTTGTCTGAATTCGCTATTTGTACAAACTCCACGTCATAATCCTGCAGGAATCTGACCAGGGGTCCATTCGTGCCTTCCAAGAAGAAGGATATCTCCAATGGGATCTTGCCTGTAGCGGCATCCAATACTGGATTCACCTTGTACGCTGGCTGGAAAATTCCAGACCACTGAACATTGGACATGGCGTTGATTGAGTTGATCTTGCTCTTGGGCACTCTTACCAGTAGTGCATTGTCCGGGATATAACTCACGATCTCAATTCCAGACTGCCTCAATGAATTTTTCCACTCCTCTGTTACCGGCCCGTCACTCTGTATCAGATACGGGCTGAACCAAGCATCCGGGTAAGAGTCTACGCTCAAGGATGCTGGTAATGCCGGAGCCCCATCTCTGGTGTCAAATGTTGCTCTCTGTAGTCGTATCAGGTTGGGAGCAGCACTGGCTGAATCATCTGTTGCTGCAAATGTGGTTGTTGTAAATAAAACAGCACTCGCCGGTATAACCATGCTAAGTGCTATAACAATCGCTATAACTCTGCTCACTAAATTTTCTTTGGAATTTATCATTTTTCCTCCTCCATTCTATTCCTCTACTATTATAACAATACGCGCTGTGCTTAGCCCACACTACCACACATTGTCTCGTTAGCATAGTATATAAAATCATCATTATTTATATCTTGCTATCAAATTATGTTAATTATGTTAACTTTAATCTACGCCTATTAACGCTAGATAAATAACATTAGTAGAAGAAGTATTATATAATGAGACTGACTTCACTTTTCACAACCTTATAATGTTAATGATTCATACGAGGAGGAGAAAGAATGTTAAACGTCGTTAAAAAATGGCAGAGTGTATTAGTGGTAGTCGTATTGTTCGCATCGTCTTTTTCATTGTTGGCATCGTCCATCCCGACAAGCTTGAGCGATATTGAAGATGCAAGTTATGACACACAGATAGGAACAATCGAGGACGACTCGGATATGTCCAAAATCCAGCCTTCCCTTTCAGCCAAAATATATGATGAGCAAAAAGGCATGGTGAAGATCTTCGTTCCAACCCTGGATGTCTCTGAATTATACGGACTGCTAAAGGAATATCGCTATCAAGGATTGATAGGGGACAGAGTCGGCAGTTCTGGAGAACTGGCAATTCCAACTCTTGAGGTTCCGATATCCCTGGTGACAAAGATCGCTTCACTGGACTCTGTGATCGGCGTGTATGAATATCCCTCCACGATTTCCAAGGATAGGTTACTTGAGTCAATTTATGATGGCGAGAATTCCGATGGCCTCTATGGCATACCGGATGATGAGCCAATGAGCTTGTACGATGCAAAGCATCACAACCTGGAACAGGCCTGGTCTGATGGATACACCGGAACCGGGGTAATCGTGGGAATGCCAGACAGCGGTGTGGATTTCGGGCATCCGGACCTGCGAGGAACCCAGGCGAGGGTTCCGGCAGTGCCTGCGACGGTTACGGCTGAAACAGTTGTAGCTTTGGCAGATGAAGGACAGGATAATGCCACACTGGCTCACGGAAACGTGATTCCAGGCAGCGAAACGATATATCTTAATGAAACTGCGACAACCGCATTTACCATTGATTATGCAACAGGCGCCCTCACATTCACAACGGCACTGGCTTTTAACGTAACAGTGACCGCAGATTATCAGTATAATTCTCCTTATGTAGGCTGGCCGATGGCCTTTGACCCCGCATCATTGGGCACCTATCTGGACACAGAGAGAGCAAATGGTACATGGTATGTTAACACAAGCTATAACACCACGGCAATAACGATACCTGCCGATGTGGTAATTGACTCAGACGCAGAATGGGACACATATCTCGAAATAATTAATGAGACTGTGTATGGACCAGCGGTGGGCAATGGTATTGAAAGAATATTCTATTTGGACCATGAAGATATAGTTCTAGGAACCTATACACTTTATATTAAAGATGGTGCGGCATGGATTAAGCTTGTAAATGATATACACTACGAACTCTATCCTTCTACAGGTAAAATAAAGCTTACATCCGATTATGGAGTATTAAATTCAGGTATGATTCTCTATGCTTATTATAATTATACAAACCCAAATATAAATTTAGTTACTGAAGGAGTTCCAACACCAACGGAAGGTGGAACACCCCAATCCATGGTCGTTTCTGGCTTAGAACCAGGTGTCCCATATTCCTTTGCTATTAAAACCAAGGATGAAGCAGATAATATTGGTGGTATGTCCAACAGCCCTGCAGGAACGGCAGGCATCGATTCTGTCTTACCAGGCGGTATTGTAGACCTGACCGTTGAACCATCTGAAGATCATAGTTCAGTACTAATTAACTGGACCGCTCCTGGCGACGACGGCAACGAGGTAGGAACAACAGTTACTGAATACATTGTTAAATATTCTACACTCCCTATATCAAATAGAGTCTGTTTCGATTACATAGACCCGGAATTTACCTTCACTATTGAAGGAAATCTATCAGCAGGGGGAAAAGAGTCAAGGGTAATATCAGGGACGGATGACCTGAGGCTCCCGCCAGGCGAACGTCTTTACTTTGCTATCGTTGGAGTTGATGAAGCAGGCAACCGTGGTGAGATATCAAATTGCCCACCTCCTGTATATGTGAAAAATGATATATTCCCTCCAGCGGCGATAACAGACCTTTCAGCTGAGATCGGATTCCAGCATGGAGAAGTTAATCTAACATGGACAGCACCCGGAGATGATGGAGCTGATGGAACCGCAATGGGTTATACTATCAAATATTCCATGTCTCCAATAACCACAGAAGTTGAGTTCGATGCTGCACTACCTGTGCCTCTGGCTGCCCCAATACCTCAATCTGGAGGATCCACCGAGGAATTTGTGGTTACCGGTCTTGGTGCTGGATTGACCTATTATTTCGCGGTAGAGACATTTGACGAAACAGACCCGATGGCTGTGGTGCAAGGCATCCTCTCTTCAGGCCCCAGCCTATTTGCAGAGGCCATGGACGATTCAATCTCTCCTGGGCAGATAACAGACCTGAATGCAGTACCTGGGCCAAATCATGCGAGCGTAAGGTTGTTTTGGAACGCAACTGGAGATGACGGAGCAGTTGGCCAGGCTACAAAATATGTGATAAAATATAATACAGTAGATGTTTATGCCTCCGCTTCAACATACGACCCGGGGCTGGTCGACACATGGACACCGAATACGGCCGGTGGCGCAGAGGAGTTCGTCCTTGAGCGCACAATGTTCGGCCCCATTAGTGCCAATACCTTTTATTATTTCTGGGTGCAGGCGGTTGATGACGGGTTTAGAATGGGTACACCTTCGGCTAGTGCCTCTGCAACCTCAACCAATGATACCATCGCCCCGGAGGCTATCAATGACCTAAGCACAGCTGTGGCTGATAACCATGGATATATCATATTGGAATGGACCGCACCACATGAGGATGGCGGCATCGGAGGTGCCTGCAAACAATACGTGATCAAACATTCTGAAACACCCATAATCGACGAAGCGACATTCGCAGCAGCCGCACCATTGTATCTGGCGAATCCACTAGACCCAGGTGCTACGGAAACCCATCTTATTAGTTTAATACATTTATACACCCCGGGAACAACATTATATTTCGCCATCAAGGCTGTTGATGAAGCAGTCTCTTATGGTCCATTGGACCTACCGAGCCTGCCAGTGTCTGATGTATTGAGGGATGATACGATAGCCCCATCAACGATCGGTAACCTCGTTGCAACCACAGCAGATAACAATGGTGAGGTTGTCCTGAATTGGACCGCTCCCGGAGACGATGATGCAACAGGGACGGCCAGCAGTTATGTCATAAAATACCGCAAGGCAATATCAGAATACAAAGAGGTAGCCTTCGAGAAAAAGCAGTTTGGTGTTATCAACCCCACCTATAAAGACGTGATGTACAATGTCACAGGAATTCCGACTCTTGACGGCGTTTACCGTCTGGGAATCCACCCTGACCCGAACCTCGCTCTGGCCAATGGTATGGCAGAGGAGGTTCCGCCTGTTTACAATTACTCACGAGTTCTCCTTGTCGTTGACCCATCGGGCTTAGACGTGGTCTATGTGGACCTGGACTTCGACCAGGACTTTTCGGACGAAAAGCCATGCTTCTTTGGCGACGAGGTCGCCTGGGCAGAATGGGTGAATGATGAAGGTGATGATGAACTACGTTCAGGCGGAATGATATATTTCATATCTGACGGAACAACACCTATACCATATTCTGACGTATACTGTGACAGGTACGGGCTTGATAATGTGATTCCTGGAGATGATGAGATGGTGTGCTTCTTCGGAGAGTTCGGAGAAGGTGCCATAAGTGGTACAGAGAGGGCTTCTGTAATTGTAGGACAGGGCAGACTGGATTCAGACCTGGCAGACCCTGACATCTACAATCAAGCTATTTCCCAGGGAATCGCCCCTGAGGCAAAGATAATGGCTGTTACCGACAGTATGTTCGATGGTTGGTATTTCACTGTCGAAGGATATGACGGCACACCTGGAACCGGCGACGAGGCCCAGATAGTCAGCACGGGAGCCAGCATAGACGTTTATGAGAACGGCTGGGACTTCTATTCGAAATTCCTGGACTGGCTCACATACATCTACTCTGATGGAAGGACTTCCTTTGTGGCCGGGTCGGGAGATACGCCCGGAGGCGGCTATGGGTTTGGCACAATAAATGCCCCCGGAGCATCACCGGCTGTTATAACTGCGGGTTCAGGTATTGATTATTATTACAGAACCGGACTTACTGGCCCGGGTGGAGAGAAATATGATGGTGGTACAAGCCCAGGATACGGAGATATCTATCCAACATCCAGCAGAGGTCCGACCATGGCTGGTGACCCTAAACCGGATATTATAGCCACCGGTGCTTTCACTGTCAGTTCAACACCTATCAATTCAGGTACGGGCACAGATATTTGGATGGGACCCGGATTGGCATCATCCACCGCCTCGGGAATCCTTGCACTGGTTCATGATGCTTATTTCGAAGCAGTCCACACAGCTAGAAAAGAGTTCGTCTTGAACGCCAGTGCGAATACAACCGAAGCACAACTGTATCACAGGCCGGTTGTGGCCGGTACCTTGACGGTTTGGATAGATGGAGTTGAGACCACGGCCTTCAGCCTGGATGCTGAAACAGGCATCATTACCTTTGATTCCAATGTGACTATCGGAGAAGTGATCACTGCAACATATGACTTCAAGGACCAATTCCCAGATGTTGAATCCGGGCGTTCAATATTGATGTCCGGAGCCGACGACATGAACTACGACCCCATGTCCCAGGGAGCCGGATATTGTAATGCAGCCGAATCCACCAAGATAGCGTCTACCACAGGAGGAGCAAGGGTGACGCCGAACCGCTGGACGCCCGGTGACTATAAAGGCACATTATACGATTACTTCATCAAACTATACTCTTCAGAAACAAAAGACGAGAACATGAAGAAGGAGTTTACCATTGAAAATTATGACCTATTTGCAATCAACGCTCATGTGCACGCAGGTGTGATGGAGAAGACCGGTGAAACCCTGTACATCGTGGAGACCACCAAGACAAAGCAAAGCAGCTGGACCGTTCTGAACGCAGACGGCATATTTGACAAAGAGGGCAATATGCTCGGTTCGATTAACAGCACTCTGTGGGAAAATGCAGGCCTGGTGAAGATAACCGCTTCATCTGATG
>JAGLSY010000303.1 GCA_023135545.1 Thermoplasmata archaeon
AAGGTTCACTCATCCCGACCAAACAAGTTTGGAAAATAGTTGCATGGACTTCAAGAAGTCCACAACTAAAAAAGAAACTCGGGTAAGCCTGCTCGCTCGGGGCTATTGCCTAATTTATCTGCCACAATATGCACCTAATATCTTTCAGAATTTGAATGGGGACACATAGTTTCCATATCTATCTCGTGCATCTTCAAGTCTTTCCCTCTGCTCCTCCAGGACCTCGAAGAGTTCCGGAGGGGTGTAAAGGATCCTGGCGGCGTACATCTTCTGTGTTCTCTTAATCTTGGCCAGGTGCTGGGGGATTCTCAGGGTGAACTGGCTGATGTACTCTTCCTCGGTGTATTTCACATTGGGGAACACTGTTCCGAAGATCTCCACCAGGTCATCGTAGTAGGGCATCAGGCCGGTGGGAGTTCTTATCGCGGTAATCTGGTTGCGAACCCTCTTGTCCATCCATCTTACCCAGACCCTCTTGTCACTCTTGTGGTTGAGGTACTGGCCGCTCATATCTTTCAGGAAGTAATTAACAGAGAAAATTCTGGGTGGGTCATGCAGGTCCCCCCCGAAGTCCAGGTGGTTCTTGATGTAGGTTCCGATGGGTATGGAAAGAAAATCGATGTTGGACATGGGGTTGAAGATCCTGACCCCTCTTTTTCCCAGGGTGGCCGCTGTTGTTTCCGATTCCAGGGCCGCCGCCTTGGTGATGACACCGTGGAGCCAGTTAAAAGATTCCTCCACCGGAACGAAGGTGTCCGAGTCCCTTCCCCCGAATATGATGCCGCTGACCTCCACGCCATTGGGGTTGTGCAGGTTTGGGTCCACAATTTCCAGGCCTTCCAGTGGCATGCTGAAGCGTGCATTCTTGTGAGCCGGGGGAATGGTCCTTCCCAGGTCGTCCTTTTTGCCGTTGAACCAGTCCCCGGAATGGTTGATCCCCCTGTCCGGCCAGGTGTCGCTCATGCCGTCCCAGTATGGTTTGCCGCCCTCGGTTACCAGGACGTTGGAGAAAATGATCTCGGCATCGGAATGCAGGGCTTTCCATTGCGTTGCATCGTCCGACGCGTTTATACCAGGCATTATTCCGAATATGCCCCTTTCCATGTTGACCCCCATTATCTTTCCGTCGATCTTTTTCAAAAGCGCGATGTCGTCACCCAGTATCGTATCCCCGCCTATGGTGGCCGTCGAGGTCTTGCCGCACATGGACGGAAAGGCCCCGGTGAAGTAAATCATGGAGCCGTCATCCCCTTTGATCCCCATGAGGAGCATGTGCTCGGCCAGCCATCCTTCATCCGATGCCCTCTTTATGGCCAGCCGCAGGGCCAGTTTCTTCATTCCGATGGTGTTACCGCCGTACTGGGTATTGGTGCTGAAAACCGTTTCCTTGAGCAGGTCGATGTATACCCTTCTCTTTTTCAGGTCCCGGCTCACCATGAGACCGAGGCCGGCTTCCTCCAGACGACCCTGTGAATGAACGAATCTGAAAAACCTGTTTTTGTTACCGTTCCGGATAAATTCCTCGTATCCCTGCCGGTAAAGAAGGTCCTCGCTGTGGGCCACATAGGCCGAGTCGGTGAGCTGCAGGCATGGAATCGTGAAAGGGGAGCCAGTGGGGCCGAGGCAGAAGAACCTAATATAGAGCTCCTTTCCCTTCATAATCCTGTGAAGTACCCTGTGAATCTCCTTGAGCCCCTTGTCCCGCGGCATGGCATTGATCTCGGGCCCGATGTTGTAGGTTTCCGGCAGAAGGAATTTGGTATTTTCCTTGTCCCTGCCCTGGTCCCTGAAATTGTCAAAATGGACTGTGTGATTCTCACCGGCCAGCTGCGCCTCTTCCTTGTTGGCCAGGGCCGCCTTTCTGATGTAATCGATATCTGCTCCATCATCGGTGCATACGAAAACAGAGGCCGGCCTGCACAGTTCCACATACTTCGCAACAAAATCATGAACCATGGGATTATCTATCGCGATGAGTTTTTTGAAGTTTACCCCATCCAATCGATTTTCAAGCAATCCAATGGCATCCTGGTCCATGGTTCTTCATCCCTAATATACCAATCATTTTGATATCTTACGGCTGGGCTTCGGGAATACACAATATAGCATAAAGGTTGCGATTAACCCCTTCATTTGTTGAGATAATTCCCGACCCTCTCCATGCCCTCTTTTATCCTGTCCAGGTCATGCACCATCGGCCCATAGGAGACCCTTATCGCATTTTTCAGGGTTTTGCCGAATCCTCCTCCCGGGATGAAAAGCACGCCGGTATTTTTGAGCATATCCTGGATGAACTCATCACCATCCATTCCGATATCGACGCAGGTATATAATCCACCTTGAGGCTCCAGCGCCCTCATTCCGAGATGCTGGTCAATGGCCTGCATTGTAACCTTCGCTGCTTTCTGATAATCCTGCCTGTTTGTCTCAAGGTATGATGCAAGGCCGCCGTCATAAAGGGCCTCCTCCAGGTAATCCACGACCGCCATCTGGTGCAGGGTATCGGGGCACAGCGTGCTGCACTGCTGGACTCTCTCCATGCCGTCAATGACCTGGGGGCTTGCCTCTATCCAGCCGGTTCTCCTGCCCAGGCTTCTGGCCCACTTGGAGTTGGAATGGATGGTTACCAGGTTGGGATAGTCATTGGGCGACCAGGAAAAATAATCCGGGTACTCGTCAAAATACTGTGTCTTGTAGGCGAAGTCGATGACAAGGTAGGCGTTGAATTCTTTGCACAATTCGACAGCCCCCTCCATGAACTTCTGCGGAACTATCTGGCTTGTCGGGTTGTCAGGCGAAGGAACGATGAGCAGATTGGGTCTGCGGAGGTCGAGTATCCTGCGGAGGTCGTCCAGTGTGGCATCGACATCCGGCATGTACTTCCATTGCTCGGTATCCAGCACCTTGAGGTAGGCCACCTCGGCTCTCGGAACAACGTGGTCAACACCTGAGGGGTCATGAACTATGCCGCTGTCTGTCAGGGCGAAGACCATCTGGCCGTAGTAATTTGCATAAGTCGGGTCGAGGAGAATCACATCCTCCCCTGGCTCGGCAAGTGTGATGAACATGTCATGGGTCAGCTGGGTGCTGCTCTGGCCGACGATTATGTTATCTGGCCCGATGTTTTTCATGTTGAAAAGCTTCATCTCCATATCAGCTATCAATTCCCTGTAACGAAGGTCACCCAGCGTGGCACTGTAGCCCCCGGAAAAATGGAATCTGTCCCTGTCACTGGCTATGTCAATATATTTCTGCCTCAGCAACTCGGGAGCGGGGTGATTCACCCAGCCTCCGCCAAAGGAAATTATATCATCCGGGTCAAGGCCCATGTTGATTATGTTCTGCCTCTCGGCCATCTTCATTATCTGCCTTATCGGGGACGGCGTCTTTATCTGCTCCTGGACAACTTTGGACAA
>JAGLSY010000304.1 GCA_023135545.1 Thermoplasmata archaeon
TGCAGGGTTGTGCACTTCTGGTTATCATCTTACACTGCCGGAGCACCCAGCGCTATCGCCACCAGCGCACACATTAAGGCAGTTACCAGGCCCACGATGAGCATCCTCAAACCGTACTTGGCCAGGCTCTGGTCAGATATCTTGGCAAGGTAAAGACCGAGAACAAGAAGAACCAGCATGGTCAGGGATATTGAAGCAGGGAAGGCCACATCCATTGTTATCCAACCCGCGTTGACCATGAAGAAAGGGCTTATCACGATTAGGGCGGCCAGTGCCGGGCTGAACCCATCCACCAGGGAGGTAAGCACGGTGGCAAATTTTGACGCGTCACGGTGCACCGTATCATCCATCGAGGAGAGCATCGCACGTTCTAGAGTTCTCATCTCCCTCTCCCTCTCGGCGCTCTCGGTCATGTAGGCTCCGCTTATCCCGGATATGCACATGGCAAATGATCCCGACAGGCCGGCCAGTATAATGAAAAGCGGGTCAATGTTCGGAACCAGGCTGGCCCCTATAACCACTCCCAGCATGGTAAGTGCGCCGTCAAAGGCGTTCATCACAAAATATCGTCTGGATATGGAGCCGACATCCGAGATCTCGGCATACATGTCCCAGCGCTTCAGCTTGTCTGAAAAATCTTCTCTGGAATTACTATTCCCATTGCTACTGGCTCGTTTATCTGATTCGTCATCGTCAGGCATTTGGCATTTCCAATTCTTATAAATGGATAGGGGATATTAAAACTTTCTATTATCTCAACATAAATCTTTATACTTTATAATTAATATCATTGATTATGAGGGAAAGGGTCAGGATAATCGGGGCTATGATCATTTTTATGTGTATGATAGTGCCGTCTATCGGGATGGCAGCCAGTAACGATGATGATGGTGCTTCCAGGGCTCCAATACCAGAAACACCCGGAGCCTTGACCGGCTACAAAATATGTGTAGACCCAGGCCATGGCGGCTCTGCCCCAGGCACAGAGGGTATCGACGGCCCTGGCTACCCTGATGAGAAAGACCACACCCTGGACATCGGACTTCGCCTGCAAACTCTATTGGAAGCTGTTGGGGCAACGGTAATCATGACCAGAACAACAGATGCAGATGTTTCCCTTCTGGAGCGGTGCAATATTGCCAATAATAACAACACAGACATTTTCATCTCCATCCACTGCAATGCTGTTGGCACGGAGAGTGTGATGGGAACCGAAACATTCTACTGGGGCAATGATGCCATTACCTATTCAGTCAATGGGAAAAGACTGGCCGAGGATGTCCAGAGGGAGGAGGTTGCGATACTCGGCTCAAATGACAGGGGTGCCAAGATGGATTTCCCTTACTTCGGGTATCATCTTTACGTGCTGGCCAACACGGCCATGCCAGCCATTTTAACAGAGGTCGGGTTCATGTCAAATCAGACCGAATTCGATCTGCTGAATACGGCCAGCTACCGCCAGGATGCGGCGCAGGGGATATTGAATGGGGTTATGGATTATTACGGATTGGATATACACATCTTCGACATAGATATGTGGATGCAATCAGATGGCCTGTTTGGACTTTCCATGTTGAACACCCAGGTTGACGTTGACGATACCTACACCTTCTGCGCAGAAGTAAACTACACCACTGGCGGGGTTGATGAATTCTTCGATGGCACAGATAATGTCCGGGTCGAATTGTCAGCCTGGTTCGATGAAGGGGCAACACCATCAAACGCGCCTGTGGCAGATGATATTCATAGAACCAGAATGTTTAACGCGATTTGGTCAGAGGGAGGAGTGCCCGGAGATAGCGCTGTAATGATATACCCGATCGGAAGCCCAGGTACTAACGAGTTCATAATGGACAGCTGGTGGCTGGATTCTTCAGCACCAGGAGACCACTATTACATATTTATGAACATCACATTAGGACCACAGGCATGGGCTGCGGACGGCGACGGCTTTGTAAACGGAGCGGCGGCCGATATCAATGATAGGAACCAGGCGTTGAATGACCCCCATTCCTGGGACTTCAATATTAGAATTTACGATGCCGACTTCCCGGCTATCGAGAACAATACCTATGAGGAGTTTGGTGTTTTCCCATACCTGGAGGTCAATGCCGCGGGAGACCCCTTGGCTTCGGCACCTCCAGGGGTTGCCTCGCTCATGATGTTGCCAAATAGCCAGATCTCCGTATCCTCCAACTGGGATTACTATCTGAATGTATCCATCACTGACCTTCAGAGAGTCGGCGGGGGCGTGAGCATCCTGGCAACAAATGTACAGGTGGCATCAATGAGCCAGCTGGCAGATTACGATAATTCAGGAATTGTCGTTCCCACATTTTTCCCTGGCGCGGGTATAGAGCTCGAAATCTGGGGAAATACAAGCCAGGCCGTTCAAGACTGGATGGTACCGGCTCCCTGCAACGGCACGGTTGCCGAAGGTCCCTGGGGCTCTGACTTCAATGGCCATGAATTAACCGAGTTGGCATGGTGGGTGAGTATTCCGGGAGGAACAACGGAAGGCGCGTACGAAGCCACAATAACATACACACTGGGCACCTATGGCGGAACCGTTATCACCAACTCAGATACTAAACTGAGATTTGTCACGGGATTTCCACACACATTTGATATTGACATGTGGGAGCAGTCCGACCCGACAAATACTTCGGTTCTGAATACGGTAGTACCAGCAGGCAATACATACACCTTCCGCGCAGAAATGAATTACTCAATAGGAGGGGTTGACCTGTTCAATGACGGCATGGACAGCGTGCGTGTAAACCTGACAGCCTGGTATGATGAGGGATCATTGGGAGGAGCATCATCCCCCACTCCGGGAGACAGGACAAAGCAGTTCTGTGTTGAGTGGCACGAAGGCATCATGCAGGGCATGGACATGGCAGCGTTGACATACCCTGTCGGAGCTCCGAACGAGTTCTCACTGGACAGCTGGTGGCTTGATCAGTTTATCTTTGATCACTATTACCTTTATCTCAATGTGACGATAAGCTCCCTTGCCCAGCTTGCTGACGGGGACGGGTTCATTTGGGGCCCGGCCCTCGATATCCATGACTCGTGGCAGGCCTTGAATGACATGAACAGCTGGGACTTTTCGATGACGGTGTATGATAATGATTTTGTAGCAGCCGCCAACACGTCTTACGAGGAGTTCGGAGTCGATGATAATGATTACATTATATCCCTATCAGAAGGATGGAATCTCATCTCCCTGCCCCTTATCCAGTCAGATGAATCATTGAACTCTGTTCTTCAAAGTATTGATGGCAAATGGGATATGATACTGGCATATGATGGGAATGATACAGACCATTGGAAAACAAATATTACAATAAGGCCGGATTCATTGAATGACCTCTCTTCCATTGACCATAGAATAGGATTCTGGATAAATATAACCCAGGAGAATGTAAACCTTACTGTTTCCGGAATTGAAGCAGAATCCACGGAAATCCCATTGTACGCAGGTTGGAACCTTGTCGGCTACCCGACACTCAATAACAGTGTAACAGTTTCAGATGCGTTTTGGGGAACAGGTGTTACAATCGTAGAGGTCTGTAATACCAGTGCGCCTTACGATCTCATGGAAGTGGACCCAAGTTACATCATGCAGCCAGGAGAAGGATGCTGGGTTTATCTTGCATCATATACCATATGGATTGTGGATTGGTAGATATATTGGCAACCCCGAGCGAGCAGGCTAACCGAGCAAAACTTGTTTTGCAAGGTAGCCTTGTGGGTGCACAAGGCGTACCCGAATTTTCTTTTGGTATGGAACCTTTTTCTTTTGGAGGGTTAGCCAGCGCAGCGAGGGGAAAAGAAAAAGCTTCCGGGTGCTGGGTCTATATTTCATCAAATAGCATTTGGACTGTGGACTGGTAATAAACAGTATGGCCAATGAACAGGCGGGCTATTAAACCACATATGCATAAATGTTAAATAACATTGTATAGATATACACAATCATGAGGGAAAGGGTCAGGATAATCGGGGCTTTGGTTATTTTTATGTGTATGTTATTGGCAATGTTCAATATTATCACAATGCCAGTAAATGCTGGCCCAACCATTTCACCGATAATAATGGATGCTACAGATGGGATTGGCACGGTCTATGAGGATGGGGGGGGAATAGAAGTCGGTCTCGTAGCTAATGGTACATCCTGGATAATTGGTAAAAATTTGACAGTGACTCAATATACTGTTGCTCATTGCCCAGAAGAATTGGCAGATAGTGGAGGAAATGTTCCTGGTGGAGATTATATGCAGTATGATGCAGGATTACATTGGTCAATGGGTTTCTTTGAATGGGTGGGGAAAGACAGTGTCTGGCTTACACAATTAGAATCTGGCTTAACTTACACTCACAATTCTGCCACAGTCACAACAACCACAAACTACTCTGCAGCAAAGATTGTTCTAATGGATAATAACAACCCACAATGGGACTCTGTACCATATCCCACACTCGAGCCAATCCCTACCCCATCTTATTCAGGTGGAATCCTATCCTGGTCTGACTGGGTTGACCCTGTAACAGGAGCTGTGTGCACCGGCTGGAACGTGTATTACAGTGATACTGGCATAGCCAGAGGTGATTATATATTAGATGGGGTCGCACCAGCCGGATCTGGTTCCTACTCCATCAGCCCTCATTCTTATTATGTGATTGAACCACTCTGGGATAATACTGGGGGTTCACCATCAGCATATCCCAATTGGCTGTTTTCTGATTATGCAGCCTCCACACCTGCTAAAGGTCTTACAATTTCCAAGATTAGTGCAGATGACATAAATGTTACTTGGACAAATCCATTTGACAATGATTTCTGGGATATCTATGCAAGCCAGGATAAATGGGCTGTGAGGGAGCCAGCCAATCTGATTGGCACTGTTCCATCAGGAGCCGGGACCTTCACACATACAGGTGCACAATCAGACGGCCAGAACTGGTTTTATGTTGTTGTGGGCAGAAGCTCAGGAGGAAATGAATCCATAAATTCGACCATGGTCTATAAAATTGTCCAAACATTATATGGAAATGACCCGGCCAGCGGTCTTCCGAACATCAATTATGTCTCATTGCCTTGGAATACAAGTTATTATCCTGATACTTTCTCGATAGTTCAAGATATTGAGGGTGGCACTAGCGGAGGGTTCAATGCCTTTTTGGCAATGGTTGGCAAGTGGGGCCCAGCCACACAGAGTTTCACGGCCATTTCTTCATATGCACCGGGTCCGATTCCACCACCTGGCTGGGTCAACAACTTTGTAATAGCCCCAGGCGATGGAATTGCCTTAATTTTGGCTGACCTTGGAGCACCTTATCCCGTAACATACGACTGGGTCATGATTGGAAGTGATGTTGTTGACGCGGTTACGTTAATTGGCAATGACCCGACAAGCGATTACCCCAGCATCAATTGGATTAGCCTGCCAATCAGTGGAATTTACTCAACTTCTTTTGATGTTGTAGACGATATAGAGGGAGGTCATGGTGCAGGTAATGGCAACACTATCACATTGGTGGAGTCCTGGAATCCACAAGGCCAAACTGGATATCCATTGACATATTATTCTCCTGGTCCAATTCCTCCTAGCAATTGGTATAATGAATTTTCGATAGCTTTGGGAGCTCCGATTGCAGTTGCTCTTCAGGATAAAGGAATGGATTGGACCTATGACTGGACTATTTCATTGATCACACTAGAGGTGCCTTGATGAAAGCAAAGGCAACATGCTTGGTCCTTGGCTTCATGATGATAATGTCTGTTCTATCTGGAGTCAGTTTCAATGCATCTGCTGGTCCTATTCTGGCACCAGTGGTCTTAGATGCATCAGATATGATTGGCACTGTTTATGAGGACAGCGGCTCTGCAGGTGTGGGTCTGGTTGCGAATGGGACAATATGGAATATAGGGAGTGATCTCAGCAATCAATTTAACATTGCCCAGTGTCCTGAGGAGATGGGGGATGGTGGTCAAGATTTTTCGATAAGTGGAGGATACGACTGGATGGTTTATGATGCTGGCTCTCATATTTCTCTTGGAGATTCATGGTGGCCTGGTGGGAATTTTGTATCTTTGACGAGGCTGGAATCTGGCAAAACATACACCCACATGGGTGCAAGTGTAACTACAACCACAAATTACAGTGCTGCGTCAATACACTCATGGGATGTCAGCAACCCGCAGTGGCTTTCAGATTCAATTCCCACACTTGAACCAATACCTCAACCAGCCTATGCTGGCGTATTAACATGGGGGGACTGGATCGACCCGATAACCCGTTCAGTATGTGTTGGCTGGAATGTTTATTATAGTGACACCGGTGTAGCCAGGAGTGATTTCATACTTGACGGCACTGCTCCTGCCGGCCCTGGAAATTGGGCGATCATCGGCCATTTGTATTATGTAATTGAGCCACTCTGGGATAACTCTGGGGGTTCTCCCTCATATTATGCAAATTACCTGTTTTCAACACCGCTTTTGATTGGGCATTGGGAAGCTATGGCTACTGGTCCAGAAGGCCCCTCTAACCCTTTAGGCCCCTTTGACATTACATTCGACGAGGGGTGTGCTGGCCCGACCGAGCTTTACTATTCTTCAGATAACAATATGACATGGAACCATATAGCTGATGTTCCATGGTTGTCTGGAGGGGCAAATACATATTCCTGGACTGCTCCAGGCCCAGGTGAGTATTACTGGATTGCTGCCGGCGGTTGTCCAGATCCCTGGTGGATGGCGGGACCACCTATCCCCGGGACACCTGCCGAGGCTGGCCCGTATACAATTGATATTAAATCACAAGTTGATGCTATCACTCCATACTGGGACAATATAAGCCCAAGGAACATCACGGCCTCGGAAACCGGCCCACTAGAGAATGTCACATTGTGGTACAGATTCAGCCCCGACAATGCATCCTGGAATGCCTGGACACCATTCGGCCTGGACATAGCTTCCCCCTGGGAATGGGATTTCAACATGCCGGATGGCGAAGGATATTACGAATTCTTTTCGATCGCCAATGACACGATCGGCGGCCAGGAACCCATGAAAACCACTGCCGAGGCCTCATGCGGCCATGACATCTCGCCACCCTACAACGGCCTTTTCATTCCTCCACCATATTGGCATAATCAGAATCCATATACCATTTTTTCTCCGCTGGTGGATGAGTTATCTGGCATGGCCCCGATGCAGGACATGTGGTTTGACTACAGCCCGGACGGCTTCACATGGTTTGGGTGGATGATCTTCGGATCATCAACAGATGAGACATGGGATTTCACCTGGCCTATGGGGGTTGGGCATTATAAGCTCATTTTCACGGGTAGTGATATAGCTGGCAATAACCGGGGAGTGCCCATGTTCGAGGACATGGCCCTTGGTTTCGATGACCAGGCTCCAGATAGCTGGATTGACCCCATCGCTCCCATCCAAATCGGCCCGACAGTCCTGCTTGATGCGACTGCTGTTGATAATGGACCCAGCGGAATAAGCGATGTGGAATGCTGGTATAGTTTTGAGGGCGGACCCTGGTCTCCGTTAGGTTCTGATTTCTCT
The DNA here is from genome assembly GCA_023135545.1 of Thermoplasmata archaeon. Classification (GTDB taxonomy): domain Archaea; phylum Thermoplasmatota; class Thermoplasmata; order SG8-5; family JAGLSY01; genus JAGLSY01. The sequence goes on from JAGLSY010000304.1 coordinate 7,589, forward strand.
CCACCTTATCAGTGGACCTTCGATTTCCCGGATGGAGGAGGGTATTACGAGTTCTTTTCAATTGCAACTGACAACGCCGGAAACGAAGAGGGGATGCCAGCGGGGAATGATACCTGGTGTTTGTTGTGGCCTCCGCCATCTTTGGCACCAGCAGAAGGCCTTAGAATTTCCAAATCCGGAGCAGACGACCTTTTACTGACATGGACAAACCCGACGGCATCAGACTTCTGGGACATTTACCAAAGTTCTGACAAATATACAGTTAGAGAACCAGCAAACCTGATTGCAACTGTACCAAACGGAACTGGAACATATACAAACCTCACTGCACAGAGTGATGGATACAACTGGTTCTACCTGGTCATCGGACGTGGAAGCGATGCATCTGAAGCAGGCAACTCAACGATGGTTTACAAGATTGTGAACACACTTTACTCAAACGACCCAGCAAGCGGTGTACCGAACGTTAATTTCGTATCTATGCCATGGGACACATACTACTACCCGGATTCTTTCTCAATCATCACAGATATTGAGGGAAGCACTGGCCCAACAGGAAACGGCGTACCATGGAACATAACAGCCTTACAGAGATGGGACGCAACAACTTATGGATTTGCTTCCACATCTTCATACATCCCATTCCCATTTGAACAAGGCTGGGTGAACAACTTCTTTATATACCCAGGTGACGGAATAGCTCTGACACTGATGGATTTCGGAGCACCATACCCATCTACATGGGACTGGGTAATGATCGGCTCGGATGTCATAGATACGTTCACATTGTACTCGAACGACCCAACTGGTGGTGTGCCAAATGTTAACTTTGTAAGTGTTCCAATAACTGCTGATTATCCGGATTCATTCTCAATCATCGCAGACATTGAGGGAAGCACTGCAGCAACAGGAAACGGGGTACCATGGAACATAACAGCCTTACAGAGATGGGACGCAACCTCCTATGGATTCTCTTCCACATCTTCATACGCACCAGGACCATTCCCCGCAGAGGGCTGGACGAACAATTTCTTAATAAACCCAGGTGACGGAATAGCTTTAACACTGATGGACTTCGGAGCACCATACCCATCTACATGGGACTGGACCATTTCCTTGATAACACCAGTAGTCCCTTGACGAGCACACTCCCAAATTAGAATCATGCAATACGCAAGCAAAATTAAACTACCCGTTTGAACATCTTCTCCAGTTCCCTATCGGTAATTTTGATAATGGTCGGGCGGCCATGAGCGCAAGTATATGGATTGTCCAGCTCGTGCATTTCACCTATCAACCGCCTCATCTGGCTCATGCTGAGTGGCTCTCCGGCACGGATCGATGAATGGCAGGCTACCAGGTGCAGGATCTCATCCCTCTTGGATTCGATCGACTTGGCCTTGCCCAGCTCGACCAGCTCCTGCACCATGGCCAGTATGTTCTCGACTTCTTCAAGATGGCCCCCGAATACAGGGACCGCGCGGACAAGATAGGTTGTTCTACCGAATGGCTCTATTGTGAATCCAGTATCTTCCAGGATGGGGCGGTAATGGTCCACAAGCTCCTTTTCCCGGCTGCTGAGTTCCAGGGTGAGTGGTGAAATAAGACGCTGGCTGGCCATCTTTCCGTCAGTGGCCTTTCTCAGCCTCTCGAGCATTACACGCTCATGCGCGGCATGCTGGTCGATAATAATGAGGGCGGAACCGCTCTGGGCCAGTATGTAAGTGTTGAGAATCTGGCCGATGGGGCTTATGGCTGGCAGGGTTTTTCCACCGGGAACCTCAATGTCATGGCCCACCTCCGCATCCTCGCCCTCGAAGAGCTGGCTCTGGGAAGGAGCTATTGGGCTTCCCGTTCCGGGAGCCTGTGTCCGGGTGGTGGTCCTGGCAGATGATGAAGATGATGGCGATGGTGATGAAATGGGTGCCAGTGTCTTTTGGATTACAGGCGCTTCCCTTATCAGGTCGGTATTTCCCAGGGCGTCGGCAACCGCCTCCTTGACAAGACTGGCCACCTTCCGCTGCTCCGAGAATTTTACTTCCCTTTTGGTGGGATGGACGTTGATATCCACACCGGCCGGCGGCAGTTCTATAAAAACAGCCCCCACCGGAAAACGGTTCCTCATGAGCATCCCGGCATAGCCGTCATTGATGGCACTGGCGAGCACACGGTCGGAGATGGGGCGGCCGTTCACGAAGATGTGCAGGTCGTCCCTTGATGGCTTGGTTATCTCGGGCTTGGCAACCATTCCGGTTACAGCAATTCCATCGGCACCGGCATCCAGCTTGACGCTGACCTTCGCCGCCTTTCTTCCGAAGATATCGAGAAACCGGTCTTCGAAACGACTGCTGGCACGGCAGTTTATGGCCTCCGTATCGCCATTGAGTAAAATGAATGAAACCTGGGGATTTGCCAGTGCCCTTTCCGTGACCACGCGGATGATGTGGGACATCTCCACCCTGTCGGATTTGAGGAATTTGAGACGGGCCGGCACATTGGAAAAGATATCACGGATTTCAATTGTGGTGCCCGGCTCCATCCCTATGCTAGCCTTGCTTTCTATTTTCCCATTCTTCAGCTTGAGTTGAATGCCGGTCTCGACCCCGGCTGGCCTTGTATAAAGAATTATATCGGAGACCGATGCGATGCTGGACAGTGCCTCGCCGCGGAATCCCATAGTGCTTATGTTGTCCAAATCCTCAATTGAAGATATCTTGGAAGTGGCGTGGCGCCGGAAGGCCAGCAGGGCATCCTCTTCACCCATCCCACGGCCGTTGTTAACCACCTGGATGAGAGACTTCCCTGCCCCGACAACCTTGACCAGGATCTCGGTGGCCCCGGCATCCAGT
>JAGLSY010000305.1 GCA_023135545.1 Thermoplasmata archaeon
GGTTTTGACCCCCTTCTATCCCATCATGGATAACGTATTGCCGCTAATCCAGTATCCGGAATATATGGTAGATACCATGTCCGTTGCCTTTCCCTTCTCTTTTCTGGTCCTGATGAACGCTTCCATTATTTCTGTCGTAGGGGTCATGGTCTACACCTTCCTGAAGAATCTGGCAAGAAAGGATATCGAATTTCCGGAGATGCTCCTGGGATACAAAATGGCCATGGAGGACATACCGAAGAAATTTGTCTGGCCCCTGGAAGTCGTGAGGGACGGGGAACTGGTTTTGCTGATGTTTCCGAAGAGGAACACCGACATCAAAAAGGAACTTGATGAATTGAGGAAGAGGGGGCTGGAAGAGGTTTGGGTGTCCATGAAAATTCCTTTCATAATACCAATCTTTCTGGGATTCATATTCAGCTTCGTGGTGGGGAATCTGATGACGCTAATATTCAACGCCATCTGAACAATCAGCTTCCAGCTGAATGTTCATCGTGTAGGCCATATGCCCAAACACGCGGTGGCAATGTCGCCGCGGCCAGTCAAATATTTTTGATGGGCATACGGCGGTGTGTTACGCTGTTGGGTTCCAATAGGCTTTTCTAACATCCTGCGTGGGTCCCAATAGCCTGCCAAATGGGTGCCGGTATTGTGCCAACGTGGGTCACAGTAATTGATAGCAGGGGTTACAGTGAAAAACTGCGTGGTGGGGGCCAGGAAGGCGGGCGAAGCCAGTATCCCAAGATAGTATTTTCAACGCATTGGGGGCTGAAGAGCAAGGGGTGTTCAATCTTTTGGCAATATATTTGTATAAGAGCGCAATTGCCCACAGGTCAAGGAGGAGATATACATGGCAAAGAAAAAAGGCATCGATAGAGAGAAACTAGCACTCGTGATAATCGACATTCAGGACAAGCTGTTCCACAACATCCATGACGGGGAAAGCATGAAAGATAATGTCATCAAGCTCATAGAATTCTCCAAGATAATGGGCATCCCGATCATTCTATCGGAGCAGTATCCGAAAGGATTGGGCCAGACCATCGAAGAAATCAGGGCGGCCCTACCGAGTTATGACCCACTGGACAAGAGTTCGTTCAGCTGCTGCGGTGAGGAGGATTTCGAGAAAAGGCTCCTGAAGCTGGGGGCCAGAACCATCGCCATAACCGGAATCGAATGCCATGTCTGCGTATTCCAGACAGCCAGAGACATGCTGGCCCGCGGCTATGTTGTTCATATTATTTCTGACGGGGTTTCGTCCAGGGCTCGGGAGAACTGGAAAGTGGGTATAGACAGGATGCGGGAGCTGGGGGCCACGATATCCAGCACCGAGATGTTCATGTTCGAGGTAATGGAGAAGGCCGGGACCCAGGAGTTCAAAGAGGTTGTTCCGCTATTGAAATAGTGTTGAACTGTACCTGAAACAGTTTATTATTTCAAACAAAATTATTCGGATTCAGCTTCGGGCTTTTCATCCTTGGGATTTTCTTCTGGCTCGTCAGCGGTTTCTTCCTCGGCCGGTGCCTCCGGAGTTTTCTCCTCGGCGCTGGCCTCTGCCCCTTCTACCGGTGGCTGCCCTTCTTCCTCGGACTCGTGCTCATCCTCGTAAACATGGACGATATCGCCCTGCTTGAGAACCTCGGTTTTTCTGATCTCGACCCTCTGAAGCGGCTGAATTATCTTGCAGGCGTTGGCGGCTTCGCGGCCCATCTGGCCGGATATGACTCCGTTTATTACCTCGTTGATGGACTTGGTCTGGACATATTTCTTTATCACTTCATAGACTTTCTGGCGAATGGC
>JAGLSY010000306.1 GCA_023135545.1 Thermoplasmata archaeon
GAATATCGGAATACTTAGTGCAAGTGCAATGGGTATGGCACCTCTCAGTCCCCCCCACCACATGACAATCTGCCACTTATTTGGGAGGAAGTGGGGATCTCCCCTGTTGACTATCTTGCCGATGATGTATATTGACAGGGCCCTTGCTGACCACAGGGCCAATACTGAAAATATTACGAGGCCTATCTCGTCCCAGACTGCCCCTAAGTTAACATTCATCCCAACCACTATGAAAAGGAAGGAATTGACAAGGAAAACTATGAAACCCCAAAAACTCAGAAGGGTGTGCCTGGCGGATGGAGCCATTGCAAACCTTGTCCCATAATTTCCGAGGATGAGACCGGCCATGACGACGGCGAATACACCGGATGCTCCCATGTTCTCGGCCATTGCGAAAAGGCCAAAGACCATGATTAGGGTGATCATGACCTCGGTGAACTTGTCATCTATCTTTGAGATTATCATGTAGAGGATATAACCAACAGCCAATCCCAGAAGTATTCCGAAGATTGCCATTCTCAGGAAGTCGGTTATCCCGGTTAGAATGTCCACATTGCCAACCCTGATTAAGTCAAGTATGACCGCGAACAGGACAAGACAGGTTCCGTCGTCAAATATGCTCTCTCCCTCGATTATGTTCTTTAGCTTGGTGGGAAGCTTGGTTTCCTTGTAAATAGCCAGTATGGATACCGGGTCAGTGGGTATGATTATTATTGCTATGAGGAGGGCTATGGTGAATGGAATGGCCGAGGCCGCGGAGGAGGCTGTAAAAAGGTAGATGAGGTAACCCACGAAGAAGGATGATAGTATCAGGGCCGGAATGGCCAATAATGAGATGACCTTGGCATTCTCCTTCAGATGCTTGAGGCGCATATGCAGAGCGCCCTCAAAGATGAGTGGTGGAAGGAGGATATGAAAAATCATCTTCTTGTCGAGAACGAAGGGTGGGTCGATATTGAAATAAGCGATTACCAGGCCAGATAGCAAAAGCATGATTGTGTATGGCCACCTTATGTACTTTGCCACGATGGCCACGATGACTGCCACCATCATAATAATAAGGAACTGGTCAATTTCCATTTTACTGCTCCGTCATGTATTCAAATTTGACAACATCCCGAGTTTGGGGTGTCAACCTTGGATTGGAAGGGCAAAATAAGAGGGGTGGTATAAAAATATATAGTTTGAATTGGAGGGGAGAATGTGAAATGGGTTGTAAAATTAATTAAAAATAAAAAAAAAGTAATGAGAAGTAGGCGAACCTACTTCTTCATTATTTTCATCCAGCCGCCACTCTCGTAGACCTGGAGCTTTCTCTTGGTCAGGGTTGATTTGAACTCATCCCAGTCTATAATCTCCAAGCGGTCATTCTTTCCCTTTGTGAACTGAATGCCCTGTGTGTTCTTGACACGGCCCGGCTTTAATCCCTTTCTCTTCGCAATTTTTATTGCGTCGTCGACGCTTATCGGTTCCATTACCATTTTCTTTTCCTCCACGATTTATTTCATATGACTGGCTCGATGAGCCATATCATAGCCAGTACTGTATGGCTATGGTGGATATTTAAGCCTTTGGGTATACTGGCTATCGAAAACAGGTGAAAAAACAGATGATTTGATTTTTTTGTCCAGTTGCTTGAACCATCGTTAACAAAATGATAATCATTGCGATAAGGTGGTGTGGAAGTCCGCTGTTTTTTCATATGAGGTATATTTACCAATATTTTTATATCAACGCTTTCTTGTCATAGGCGGGATTGCTTATGAGGGCACTGTTTATTCATGCTGACTATCTCGAATACGAGGTGAAGAAGAAGACCAAGGTAGCGGATGCCATACCTGACGAGAGCATGAAGGGGCGGATGGAGGAGGTTCTGGTAGCCTACATCAGCTTCGAAAAAGTTGATGAAGGAAAGGAAGAGGCCAGTGCCAAACTGCTGGTTGAAAATGTTGTGGAGATTGCAGAGAAGGTGGAGACGAAGAATATCGTTCTCTATCCCTATGCCCACCTCAGTTCATCCCTTGCAAAGCCGGACACCGGAAAGGCCATCCTGAAAGATGCTGGACTTCTTCTGAAAGAGGGAGGTTACGAGGTTCTGAGCTCGCCCTTTGGCTGGTACAAGTCCTTCAAGATAAGTTGCAAGGGGCACCCGCTCTCCGAGCTGTCGAGGGAGATCGTGGCCGGAGAGGATGGTGGTGATGGAGAAGAGGTGTCCGAGGCCCTGAAGTCCGAGGAAAAGGCCGTGTCCAGCTTTTTCATCGTCCAGCCGGACGGAGATATTCATACTCTCGAGCTGAAGGATAACACGGTGAAGGGCTATGACTTCGGCGGATACAAACGGCTGAAACAGTTCTGCCAATACGAGATGGCAAAGAGCCGGGCTGCCGGAAAGGAGCCCCCGCATGTCGATATGATGCAACGCCTGGAGCTTGTGGATTACGAACCGGGCTCGGACCCTGGCAACCTAAGATATTACCCGAAAGGGCGCATGATAAAATCGCTTTTGGAGAACTATGTGACATCGAAGGTTAAAGAAACCGGAGGCATGGAAATCGAGAGCCCGATAATGTATGATATCGAGCACCCGTCTCTCAAAAGCTATCTGAACAGATTCCCTGCAAGACAGTATTCTATCCAGACACCGGACAAGAAAGTCTTTTTAAGATTCGCGGCATGTTTTGGCCAGTTCCTTATGATGCATGACGCGACAATCTCCTACAAACAGTTGCCTGTGCGACTCTATGAACTGAGCAGATATTCCTTCCGCGCCGAGCAGCGCGGTGAACTTACTGGCCTGCGAAGACAGAGAGCCTTCACGATGCCTGATTGTCACTCTTTCTGTGCCGACATCCATATGGCGAAGACCGAGCTTCTGGAAAGGTTTGAACTATCCAGGGAGATAATCAACGGCATTGGCTTCGAACTTCCCGACGATCTGGAGATGGTCGTCCGCACAACCAAGAACTTCATGGATGAGAACAAGGATTTCATCGTACAGATGGCCGGAAAATGGGGCAAGCCAGTACTAGTCGAGATGTGGGAAAAACGATTTTTCTATTTCAGCTTCAAATACGAATGGGATTTCATTGACGCGTCCGGCAAGTCATCGGCGCTCAACACGGACCAGCTGGATGTCGAGAATGCCGAGCGCTACGACATAACTTATATTGGGGCGGACGGCAAGGAGCACTTGCCGCTGATACTGCATCAGTCACCGTCTGGCGGCATCGAGCGCGTTATGTATGCCATCCTGGAGAATATCCATTTGAAACAGCTGACAGGGGAAAAACCAAAGTTCCCGCATTGGCTGGCTCCCACCCAGGCAAGATTTTTGCCTGTCAACCCGGATTTCCGGGAGGATTGCGTGGCATTGGCGAGCGAAATGGATGCCAGGGTCGATATCGATGACCGTGACGAGAAGATCGGCCGCAAGATAAGGGATGCGGAGAAGGACTGGATAGATTTCATTATAGTATACGGGGACAAGGAAAAAGAGAGTGGAAAGCTATC
>JAGLSY010000307.1 GCA_023135545.1 Thermoplasmata archaeon
AAGAACTCGCATCCATTGAGATAATTGCCCCAAAGGCACTTGTCATTAACATAGCACACAGCAATATTGCAGATAGCTTCTTCATATTTACCTCTCTTCCTTGTTGGCCAGCAGTAATTTACCAACTACTAGTAATGATAAGAATAACAGGTTTGCAAAGATAAAACTATGTATTCTACTATTGTTATCTGTGTGGGTAACTTAACGATTAATGATAGACCTCTTAAGTATCCTGTGTGTGAGGGACGAGTTCTTGTTTAGGAAATGAGTTCTACCAGTCAACCGTCCAAGTAGTATCTGCCGGAACAAACACCCAATATGCTTCACCTTTCTTCAACACGTAGGAATCATCCAGTACTTTTGTATCGTATTCTTCTGCCGGGTCAAAGCCCTCGACGATCGTGGCACCGGTATCTGCTTTCAGATCGGCAACAGTATAATTACCGTCATCTTGGACCGGATAGCCGACCATGTTCCAGCCAGCATATAACGAAATACTGACATTTTCAGGCGGCATACCGTAGACTGTGAGGTTTGTGTTATCTGTCACGTGCAGCCAGAATCCCATAGTGTGGTCTATGTTCCATAGATCGTTCAGGACAGATGGCTTGTTGATATCATAGGTTTTCCAGTGGTCGCTGGCATCTGTAGCGTCATAATACTGAACCAAATCCCATAGGCCGTCGATTGAAGAAAGAACTGCCAGGATGGAGGTGTTGGTTTGAACGAGTGGGAATGAGACAAAGTTCCAACCAGAAGCTAGCGAAATATCGAATGAGTGCACCACAGTGAAGTCCCATGAGAAGTCAAGTGTATTGCCATATATGTCTTCAGCGACAATCCTGCAGGTTACAATTTCACCCTCCGAGAAATCCACTTCATGCAGGTATGAGACATTGTAGCCATCTGTTATGGACGCCAGGTCATAATCTATGGTGTACCCCTGCACATACAATCGTATCGTGCTTACATTCACACCGGCGAAATCTGTAACATGAACCCATATGTTCACCATCATACCGGTTGCAAAGCCATCTATTGCGGGATTCTCGTTCGAGTGTTGTGGTGCCGCTGTATCACCTGTGTTGAAGCTCCAAGTGTAATTGGCTGCAAGATGATTTCCGGCGCGGTCCATAGCATTTTCATCTATTGTCACTGTGTAGATTGTGTTGAAAGCCAGGGGCAAATCCGGAGTGAATATCATTGTGGTTCCATTCCAAGAGAAGATGCCTGTTATTGAAGGCGATATGCTGAATGCTGATTCGACAGATGCTTGATCCACGATCTCACTGAATGTGACTGAAATCACACTGTCGAGCGGCACGTTTTCCGCACCATCGAGAGGTGATACTGAATCAACAAATGGAGCTGTCAGGTCAACAGTGAAAGTCCATGTCCAGTCCAACAGATTGCCATCGAAATCCCCGGCAACGATGCGGCAGGAGACTACCTGACCATCCGTGAATGCTCCTCCATGAATATATGAAACATTGTAACCACCTGTTATCGGTGTCTTGGTATTGAAAACTTTAAACCCATTGACATATAATTTGATAGTGCTGAGGTCAATTGCAGATAGATCCGTAACGTGCACCCATATTGTCGGGCTGGGGTCGTTTATGTAAGAGATTATGTATGGATATTCGTTGGTATGTATTGGGTGTCCCCAGGGATACATCAATGGATAGTTGTCCTGGTCGCCGGTGAAGGTGTGTGGCGTGTCTCCAATACTATCTGCACTGGGCTGGTCCTGGCCCGGGCCCGAATAAAAGTCCACACCTGCATAGTTGTCCCAGTAGTTACCGCCAGATGGGTAGCCGTTGTCCCATACATCACTGGCTATTGTTCCACTCAGGTCTGCATTATTATTGATGAAGTTGTTATGGTAGAATGTATTTGGTCCTGCACCACTGGTATATTGGACAGCGTATCGCGTATTGTTGATGATTGTATTTCCTCTGATGATATTGCCCGCTACTCCGCTTGCCCTGAAGTGTATGCCATCCGTGTTTCCATCGCATAGATTGTTCTCGATGATATTGTTCTTGGAAAGTGCTCCCCATAGTAATATGCCTCCGGTTACTGCACCGCCAAACCCGTTTCCGATGAATGTGCTGTTGTGTATCCAGGATGTGGCTGAGTCAGATAGTTGAATGCCGCTGGCAAAACTGTTTAAGAAGTAATTGTTACCAAACTCATTATCGTTACCTCTATAGCAATGTAATCCAATGCTTGAACTGTTGATTATTTGGTTATTAATAATCCAGCAATTATCAGCATAATTGAGATATATTCCATAGGTGTTGTTTAATGCAATGACATTTTCGATCCTGCAGTAGTCTACGCTTTCGATCCTAATTCCAGAACTGGTACTCTCGCTGTTTGTAGTTGTGAACCCAGTGATGTTCACCCAATCAGCCGAGATATAAACAACATCCGCGACACCGCCACCGTCAATTATACATACATCCTGGCCAGCACCTACCAATGTCAGCGACTTGTTCACAACCACATTCTCGTAGTATGTGCCAGGACTCGCTTCTATCGTGTGCCCGTTCAATGTATCAGAATCATCTATGGCTTCCTGAATCGTGGCAAAGTACTCCATCGTATCAACATTACGGACATTGCTTGAGTATGGCCAGGCCTGCATTAGTGGATAATCATCCTGATCGCCTGTGAAG
>JAGLSY010000308.1 GCA_023135545.1 Thermoplasmata archaeon
TTCATGATTCTGATAAGTGCCTTTGCCTAAATAAATCTATTGAATGATCCTCAAGCCCTAATGCCCTAGTCTTTAGATGTGTAGATATTGGGTGCAATATGCTTCCGGAATTGGCTTGGGTTGAATTCAATAAGGGCTCCAGTATGGCATCCGGCGTCTCTCAACAGATTAACTGTGTGGCATCCCCAGTTCTAGGCTTTGGGAGCCCTCATTGACCATAACCAACATAACTTAACAATAGGTTTTTATTCATGGCCAGTATACTATATCCTGAAAGAAGGAGATAAAATGTTCTGCCCAGAATGTAAATCCATGATGTTTCCCAAGGACGGCGAGCTGTCATGCAGGAAATGCGGCTACACCGGCAAAAGCAAATCCAAGGCCAGCACCAAGATAGTCACCGAAAGAACCGAGGACAAGGAGATGATGGTCATAGATGGCAGCATCGACACCCTCCCCAAGACCAGGGTCGAATGTCCCAAGTGCGGCCACAACGAGGCTTTTTTTGTGTTACGCCAGACGAGGGCATCAGATGAGCCGGAGACCAGGATCTATCGATGTTGCAAGTGCTCGGCAAGCTGGCGGGAGTATTAGGGTATCTGATTTTCAGTCCCATCTGCCCCACCCACTAGTCCATTGAAATATCCGTCATTGGTGCTGTCTATACCCTCCTTCCTCCCCCACCATGTTGTTTTTCACTGTGACCCATGCTAGCAATTACTTGGACCCTTGGCTTTTGGATGAGGTAGAGGAATTAGCCGAAGGTGTTCACAACCTTTATCACCACCTTTTCATTTCCCCCTCTCATGAGTATTGACGTTCTAATAATAATGGGCAGCAAGAGCGACGAAGATGTGGGAAAGAAGGCCACCAAGCTTCTCAAGGAACTGGATATTCCTTACAAGATAACCGTGGCTTCGGCCCACCGGACACCGAAATGGCTGGAGCACCTGGTCGAGACATCCGAGGCCAAGGTCTTCATCACCATCGCAGGACTGGCCGCCGCCCTTCCCGGGGCCGTGGCGGCCCACACCATCAAGCCGGTTATCGGAGTCCCGGTAAGCGGAAAGGTGAACCTGGATTCTATTCTGGCCATCGTCCAGATGCCTCCGGGCATTCCTGTCGCGGCAGTTGGCCTTGACCGGGGTGACAATGCGGCGCTTCTGGCAGCTGAAATACTGGCCGTGTCCGATGATAATGTGGCTCGGAAACTTCATGATTATCGCACAAAACAGGAAGAGAAGGTAAAGGCAGATGCTGAATCATTTCTGGAGGATTAACTATGTTCGACCCCGAGAAGTTTGTGAACGAGTCCATCAAGAAGCTGAAATCAGAGATCACTGGCACAGCCGTGATCGCATGCTCGGGAGGTGTGGACAGCACGGTCGTCGCGGTCCTGGTCAGCAGGGCGATAGACGACAGACTATACGGGGTTCACGTTGACACTGGCTACATGCGGAAGAATGAATCAAAGGAGGTGGCCGAGCTCCTGCGTGGCATGGGCGTCAACCTTCAAGTCGCCGAGGCAGGAGAGGAATTCTCCGAAGACCTCAAGGGTGCCATCGAGCCGGAGGCAAAAAGGAAGGCGATCGGGGAAAGGTTCATCCGCATCTTCGAGAGGTATGCCCGCGAGATAGATGCAAAATACCTTGTCCAGGGCACGATAGCACCGGACTGGATAGAGAGCGGCGGTGAACTCCGGGACACTATCAAATCCCATCACAATGTCGGGGCATTGCCCGAGGACATGGACCTGACGCTGGT
>JAGLSY010000309.1 GCA_023135545.1 Thermoplasmata archaeon
GCTGGAGGGCCTTATCACCCCCTCGGCCGAAAGGACCAGCCCCATTGCCTCCAGTTCCGAAACACCCGAACGGGTTACGAGGTCGTCCACAGCCGCCCGGCCCCCCATCTCGGAAACATCCCCGTCCAGTTCCAGCTCGACGGCCAGCCCGTCCACCATGGCTCTGAGGTTCTGGACCAGCTGCATGCCCGATGCAGTGAGGTTATACACCTTCCTCTTTGATTTGGCCCCCTTGACATGGGACACCCGCTCGGAAACCAGTTCCTCATCCCTCAAAGCCTTGAGCTCCAACGTGGTGTGGGCCCTGCTCTTGCCGATGGCATTGGCAATGCCTGCCTGCGACATCTCCTCCGGGCATTCGAACTCCTCGGCATACCTCAAATAGGAAGCTAGATGAATAATTATCTTGTCTTGAACCGTCAAATGCTTTGCCATGGACTTTCCCCCAGAACATTAACAGTTTTGTGATACTTAATTTTAACTCAAACTTCAGAATTGTTAATAGACTGACCCGACCCGGCCTCTCTATCAGCATCCAGTCCAGATTACGAAGGCTTTGGCAACCACACCCTCGGCTCCTTACCAGTTTCCCTATTATGTAATACGGAACAAAAGTTCTCTACCCCTCTTCCCGACCTCCTGAATGGCCCCCATCTTCTTCAGGCAGTAGGTTATCCACCCGGCCTCCCGTATTCTAATGTCAGCTTCATGGGCCAGCATCTTGTTGGTGAAAGGATTATCAAGGCCATCCGGCAGAAATCTGAGATAATCTCCTGGATGATTCAGTGATATCACCTCATCCACACCTATTATCCTCCTATCCAGTATCTTGTAGCCCCGGCCCCGCCAGCCCTTCTTCACTCCCCTGATACGCGTCTCTTCGGCCTGGACCATGTACAGGATGATGCTGAGGTTCGGATGTTTAACCAGACCGGGCATTCTGATAAGCTCCCGAAAGAGGTCGATCGGTTTGCCCTTTCTCGGAGACTTGCGCTTACCCAGCTTTTTGCCGGTGTCCTTATCAACATAGACCACCCACTTCTGCACGATGATGGGATGGATTAATCTTACTTCATGGGTCTTCACCAGTGTCCGTAATTTATCTCTGATAGAAGAAAAGCTCCTGGTCTGTATCTCGATAAGGATATCGCCGCGCACGACATCTATGATATAGGTTCCGACCCGGACTTCAAAACGATCGCCAGGCAGGGAATAAAGATGCTTGATGAGGGAATGGAGCGAGTACTCGTTGAGAAGATTAATGCCCTTTTCCTCGACCTCCAGTTCCATGAGCCATGATATACGTGCCCGGAGATAAGAAGTTTGGTATGTCCAAGATAAATATCGCCCCAAATATTAAAGAATCATCCCATGCCCCAATACCATATCAGGGCGTTGCAATCATTGGGAGAGTATGACAGATATGGCACAATAATCAAGTACTGGCACGACATTCTACAACTGCCATGAAAGAAGCCAGAGCGATCCAGCATAGAATACTGACATTGATTATAGGACTGAGTTTTCTACTATTCCTCGCCCTGCCAGACGATACGCTCGCCGACACCCCCGAAGAAATAGAATACTATGAAACCCTGGAAGGATCCATGCTTCTGGGCGATGACCTGGCCGTGGGCCTGGGGGTGGTGGCACAAGAGTATGCCAATGGAAATATCACCAAGTCGGATGCCCTGACACTGCTGGACAATCTTCACACTGCGGCCTCCGAGGAGCATTCCAAGTTTCTGAAACTCAATGTTCCGGACACCTATGTCATGGTCGATTATTACTGGAAAGAAGCACTGCTGGACATGGGCAACAGCCTGTTGCTTTTCAAGGATTCGGTAGAATATGATAATCCCAGCGCGGCTGACCTTTCGGTGGAATATCTGAATTCATACTCCTACAACCAGGACAGGGCATTGGAGTTCTTGGATATATGGGAATCAGGAGAAGTCGTTGATGATACTGGCTCAGAGGATGATAATAAGGTGCCTGGGTTTGGCATTGAATTGATGGTGGTGGCTGTTTTTGTCTCTTTGGCATTGGATGGTATAAGAAAAAAATGGGCCTGATAATTTGTTTTTTCAGGTACTAGACAAAAATCATTCAATATCAATATAAGAAACAGAATAATTGAGGTATCTGGCTCCAGATTTTTCTGGCATAACTATTTAACACCTTAAGAGATTGTCCGACCCATGGAAGAGTCTCCCTCACACCTCCTTAAGCTTATAGGCCGAAAAGAGGAAATGGCTGCATTCAAAGACCTTTTGAGCAAATCGATTGAAGGAATAGGAAATACCCTTATTGTTTCCGGAGAGGCTGGCATAGGGAAAACTCGCCTAATCGAGGAATACAGGAAGCATGCTGGCAATCATGTCAGGATATTGCACGGTTCTGCTGCTTCAGACTCACTTGAACCGTTCCAGATATTCTTCAGAGCCCTTGAAGATATCTCTAGCCAACCTTTGTTTCGCAATCAGGAATATACATCTTTCACTGCCATATTTGCAGTGGATCGCGCAGGTATGCTACTTGCCCAGGCGTCCTCCGGGGAAAGTGAACTGGATGCGGACATATTTGCCGGAATGCTTTCTGCGGTTCAGAGCTTCGTAAAGGATTCTTTTAATTTTAGCGGGGAGAGAAAAGGGGGCCTTGGTAGGCTGGAATACGGTGATAAGAAAATAATAATCGAGCATGGCCAGCATATTTTTCTAACTGCGGTTTTCGATGGTGCTGAACACAGGGACATGAAACAATTGGCGAAACGAACCGTTGAGGCCATTGAAAATGATCATGGGGACATATTAGAGGCCTGGACAGGAAATATGGATCAATTGGTGCCAGTTCAGGAAATGATATCTTCACTGGCGAATGCCAAATTCCTTGTCAAACAGGAGCTTGAAGGAGCCACACTCAAAACCGAAAGACTCAGAATCGCAGATCAGGTATTGGAGGCAGTCACCGACCTGTCAAAAACCCAGCCATTACTGATCCAATTGGAGGACCTTCATTGGGCAGAGGAATCGTCACTTTTCGTATTGAATTACCTGGCAAGGAACATTCGCAATGAAAGAATCATGATACTGGGCACTATGAGACCGGATGAGAGCCAGATACTTGACCAGCGACTTGAAAAAATGAGGCAAGAGAACATAATCATCAAGCAGAAGCTCAATGCCTTGAACTCTGACGAAGTAGTATCCCTGATATCAGAATTGTATGCTGCCAATAATTTCCCCGAGGATTTCATCGATATGCTGGCTGGAAAATGCAAGGGCAATCCTTTCTTCACCATCGAGCTTCTGAGACAGATGGTAGATGAAGGCAGTATAGGAGAAAAGAATGGTAAGTACACCCTGCTTAGCGAGGATTACTCGATACCCAGTTCTATTGAGGATGTTGTTCACCGCAAACTGGAAAGGCTTGGGCCAGATGAAATGGCTCTTGTGGAATATGCATCATGCATCGGTTTGCAGTTCGACAGGAACATATTGGGTTCCATCCAGATAGTTGTGGATGTCCCAACCACCCTGGATAGACTGGCCGATACAGGGATCCTTACCACTTACGGCGATTATATTGAATTCAGTCACGCGTTGTTCCAGGATGTCATATACCAAAGCATAGGCGATAGATGGAGATATACCCACCACAAGGGTCTTGGCGACTATTATGAAGGAAACTTCGATATGGAACTCGAGTCGGTCATCTATGAACTGGCCAGGCACTATTCGAGGAGCAAGGAATATTCAAAGGCATTTGATTACTGCATCAGGGCGGGAGAAATAGCAGAATCTGAATTTGCTCCCGAGCAATCTCTGGAACTCTATAAATCCGCTCTTTCCGCTCACAGAAATCTGAGAAGATCGGATAGCAGGGAAACCACCCTTGAACTATTGGAGAAGATCGGGGATATCCAGGAGCTTGTGGGGGAATGGGATGATGCCCTTTTGATATTTGATGAAGCGTTTAGAATTGCCCACATAAATGAAACAAAGGCCAGAATGCTCAGAAAATGTGGGGAGGTTTATGAGAACAGAGGCGATTATGATGAGGTCTTGAAGGTCCTGGATAA
>JAGLSY010000031.1 GCA_023135545.1 Thermoplasmata archaeon
GACAAGGTGGGTGTTAAGCCCGAGGATATCAAAACCTTGGAAGACATTCAAAAGATACCTTTCACCGTGAAAAACGACCTTAGGGATAATTATCCATTTGGTCTGATGGCCACAAGTTTGGATAACTGTATCGAACTGCACGCATCCAGCGGCACAACCGGCAATCCCATCACGGTCTGCTATACACAGCATGACCTTGATGTCTGGTCCGAGGTGATGGCCAGGTGCTTGTCAATGTCCGGGCTGACATCGAAAGACATCTTCCAGAACCCGATTCCATACGGCCTGTTCACCGGCGCATTCGGGTTCCATTACGGTGGAATGAAAGTAGGGGCAATGGTCATACCATCAGGCGGCGGCCAGACAGAGCGCCAATTGCAGTTGATGCAGGATTATGGCGTTACTTTCGTATCGGGAGTCGCCTCCTACGCGGCCTACCTGGGCCAGAAGGCCCTATCAATGGGCCTGGAGCCTACCAGGGATTTGAAGGTGCGTAACGGCCTTTTCGGTGCCGAGATGTTCTCATCCGGCCTAAAGAAAAAGCTCTGTGACACGTGGAATATGGACGTCCACGATATTTACGGGTTGACGGAAATGTGTGGGCCAGGGGTTTCGACGGACTGCGACCAACACGATGGCCTGCATCTTTGGGAGGACCATTTCCTATTGGAGATAATCGACCCCAAGACCGGGGAGCCAGTGGACGTGGAGGAAGAAGGCGAGATGGTGATCACCACCATAACCAAGGAGGGCATGCCCATCCTGCGTTACCGAACTCGCGACCTCTCATTCATCTACGATGGGGAATGCGAGTGCGGCAGGACCCATGTCAAGCACGCTCCCATCAAGGGCCGTAGCGATGATATGATCATAATCAGGGGAACGAACATCTACCCCAGCCAGATAGAACATGTTCTCATGGGAAATGATGCTGTTGGAACCAACTACAAGATAACACTTTACACAGAAGGAATAATGGACCAGATGCACGTGGATGTGGAGGCAAGGAGGTCCATGCCCGAGGCAGAGAGGGAGGCGCTGGCCAAGGTCCTCCAGACCGGTATCAAGGCAGTCATCACCCTTGGGCCGACAGTTAAAGTCCTGGACCCCGGCTCAATCGAGCAGACCACCATCAAGGCAAAGCGTGTCGAGGATAATCGAGTAAAGTAAACCACTGGCTAATGATTGAATAAATAAGGAGCTCCTCATTTATTCCAAGCCAGCCAATTCTTTTTTTATTGCAAATTGGCCGAGAACACTCTGTCTTTTAAGTCAGAGATGAATCGGTCTGCAATAACAAGAACACCGCCGTATGTCCATCAATAACCAATAAATGGACGCAGAGCTCAAACCTCTGCGAGTTGGGACATATGGCAGCTGGAATGTGAACTTCCAGGACAGAATCGTAACGCCAGGTCATTTATGGCCTGGTAGTTTACTATGTTCTTTACATATTTTACCAATAACAGATACTATCAAAAATTTATTATAAGTCCCATCAGTTTACCCGACATCTCAAATTCAGGGAGAGGTAACCATGTTGGATTATAACTTCACAGAGGAACAGGAACTGTTTAGAGAAAGTATGCGGGAATTCTGCACGAAGGAGATAGCCCCAAGGTCGGAGAAACTCGAGGGCCTCCACGAGATGCCGGCCGAGATAGTTAAAACACTTGCTAACTTCGAGCTTCTTGGGATGCCGGTGGATCCTGATTACGGAGGTCTGGAAGCCGATGCGGTAACCATGGGCATAGCCGTCGAAGAACTCGCCAGGGCGGATCCGAATTGCTCGATCCCGGTCTTTTTCCTTGTGGAGAACTCTTGGTCCCATGTACTGAACAAGTATGGTACAGACCAGGCGAAGCAGGAGATACTTCCAAAGGTAGTCAGCGGAGAGCGTTTCCTCGGGATCGCCTCTACGGAATCTGATGTAGGCTCCGATCTCGGCTCGATGAAGACGAAGATAAGGAAGAGCGAAAACGGCTATGTCGTCAATGGCGAAAAGATGTACATCAGCGGAATATCCGAGGCTCTGGCCTTCGGCGGAGGCCACGTGACCCTTGCAAGGATGACCGAAGACCTCGGCACGAGGGGCATGAACCTGTTCTACCTGCCACTGGATGCTTCCGGTATATCCACAACCCTCATCGGAGAGATGGGCAGGGACGGCATTTCGTTCGGCGGATTCAACATCGACAATGTCGAGATACCCGCCCATTACCTCATCGGTGAGGAGAACAAGGGCTTTTACATAATCCACGAGGGCTATGAGCTGGCCAGGGGCTTGATCGGTCTGGTTTGCGCCGGAACCGCCTTGAAATCCCTTGAGAACGGCATGGCCTACATCAAGGAGAGAAAGGCCTTCGGAAAGCCGATAGGCAAGTACGAGGGCATCCAGTTCAAGCTGGCAGAACATTATGTCAAGATGCAGGCTCTAAGGGACCTTTCATACAAAGCACTCTGGACATATGACCAGGAAGCTCAAGGGAAAGCTTCGAGGTTCGATGTCAGCATGGCAATGGCGATGGCTAAATCCGTAGCCTCGGAGTGGGCCTTTGCAGCCATCAATGACGTGATGCAGTGGCAGGGCGCCTTCGGATACTCGACCGAATGCCCGGACCAGAAGGCCTTGAGGGGTGTCAGATCCTTCAGTCTTGCCGAGGGTTCGGCAGAGATAATGAAATTGATCATAGCCAGGGAGCTACTGGGGAAAGAGTTCCTGGCCTACCGTTGAACTTCAGGAACATGGAGATCCTACCCGAATCCACAGAGATGAAGACCGACCAGCCAGTCGAAATAACGAAGTTTCCGGAGGTATGAAATGAACATAATAGTGTGCGTCAAACAGGTGCCCGATACGACGGAGATAAAAATAGACCCGGAGACCAACAC
>JAGLSY010000310.1 GCA_023135545.1 Thermoplasmata archaeon
GGGTGCTCGCATGGCTGCATCTACTGCTATGCGCCCGATGTATTGAGAATGGACAATGGTGAGGAATGGGGCTCTTTTGTCGATACAAAAGAAGGTCTGGCCAACATACTGGCCAAGGAGTTGAAGAGGATGGCGGCGGGTGTTTCCGGCCATGGCGAGAAAGGGAGGATAGGCCTCGGCACTGTAACAGACCCCTACCAGTCGATTGAATCCGGCACGAAAAATACTAGATACTGTCTGGAGCAGATATTCAGAAAAAAATGGCCGGTCTGTGTCCAGACCAAATCAGATTTGATAACCAGAGATATTGACATTCTGGCCGAAATGGAAGGGCTGGAAGTCGCGATAACCATAACCACCCTTGACGAGGAGATTGCAACTTTGATAGAGCCGGGTGCGTCTTCCCCGGAGAGAAGGCTGGCTGCCATGGAAGAACTGGTGGGAGCGGGAATAAAGACATGGGTATTTCTGGGGCCGATAATACCGACAGTTAATGATTCGGAGGAGGAGCTTACCGAACTTTTAAATGCGATTCATGGGGCTGGCATCCGGAAGATTCAATACGACCGCCTGAGAATTAAACCCATGCTGAGAGAAAGGATGGGATTGGTTTTTGGAAATAAAATGGAAGACATCGCCCATATGGCCAACGATCCGAAATGGTTCGCCAGAATCTCAAATCATGTGGAGAAAACCTGTAAAGAATTGGGAATAACCAGCGAAAAGGCCTTTTAATATGGTTGATTATTACACTCTCATATGGCAAAAGACCTGGACTCTTCCAAAGAAGTCAGATTTGACTCCAGAGAGGGCAAATACCTGTTCATGGCCCTCATAGTCATGTTCTATGCAATAGCCAGGCTTATGGGTGTGGGTGTTCACGAGTTCGTCGGCCACGGGCTTTTCACGGAGATGCTGGGAGGTGAATTTTACGCCGCATACATATCACCGGGAAACGGCTATGCCTCCATCTTTCTCCCCAGTGATGCGACACGGTCCGATATAGCCATAACCTACCTTGCTGGTATTTTTGTCGAGCTGGTTTTGGGATTGATCATATTATTCCTCGTGTATCCGCGCATGAAGAAGTTCACAACCGGACTGTTCACCCTTGTTCTTTCCGAGATACTGCTGGTCCATTCATCCTTTTACCTGGTTCTCGGGGCCTACATACCATCAGGGGACAGTTATCTGGCAAGCCGTGTGGGTGGTGTTCAGATAGACCTTCTCATCATATCCGGACTCATACTTGCCGGCTTCTTCATTCTTTTGATATCCGTCAAGTTCCTTCAGTTCATTTCAGAATTCGCAGTCATTGATGATGATAGAAAGGCCGTCAGGGCTCTGGGATTATTCTGGCTGCCGCCACTGGTCATAATCTGGGCATCGATCCTCATGCCTGGTGAGGATATCAGCCTGGAGGACAAGGCCTATTCCATAATCTACGGCTCCCTTACTTTGCTTTTCATATTCACCGCCATGATATACATCCCGAAGATGACGCCCATAAAATTCGGGCTCGGTAAGAGGGAGGGAATGCGCCTGGACAGGGTGATAACCGCCCTGGTTGTTTTCATCGTTGCCGTAAGTGTCTGGCTCGCTGTCTTCGGCCCCACCTCCGATACCGCCCACGGCCTGATGTTGAAGGACCCCCCGATGGAGGCCGAGAGATATTACAGGGACTTCACGGTCGGCAACGCTATCGTGTACATCGGGCCAAATGATACGGTATCGATATCCATCATGCTCAAAGGAGTGTTGGCCGAGCCTTCTCCCCTGGACGAAAAACTATACAATTCCTTCGAGCAAATACCCTACTGGCCGGATTATGAAAACGGAGCCAGAAACATGATAAGGGCCATGTTCTTGATTTCGAAGGATGTGGCAGATAACATTTCATTCGAGCAGAGAATCGAGGGTGATGTTTGGGCCTCGGACGAAACCTATGGAAATGCCAGGGTCTCCCAGACGGCACTGAATCTGTCAGACCTAGGACTGTCCTTTGACGATGAAGGAAACTTGACAATACAGGTAATCGACCCCTGGATGGTTGGGACCAACCCAGGATATCTGGACGGCATCGAGTTCAGGTGGGAGAGTAATTTGACATTCGTCGATTACTCGACAGGCAACATAAGGCCGACCATGGGGAACGGCTCCGATAACTTCGTGATATGGAGAAATCCTGACCTCAACAGTGCCCCCACTGGCTATGAGATAATTTTAAGAGCCGCAGATAATTGAAATTCCTTGACTGGCAAATCCTGAATCAGCCATCCAACGTGGGTCCCAGTAATTGCTAGCATGGGTTTCAGTATTACACAGTATGGAGGGGGACGGAAGGTGGGTAAAGACTGTGCCCATGGCGGATGTTTCAACAAGCCAAGTTGGATGGGCCAAAAATTGAATTGCTCATTCCTCGTAAACGCCCAGATAGATGAAAAGGGCTATGCCGAACCATGTGATCATGAGGATTGTCAGGGGAGAAGAGACGAAACCTGCCAGCATCTGGATAAGTATTACTAAGATCGGAATCAACATTCCGATCAGCCAGAACAGGGCCTTACCATGACGCTCGATGAGTTTGTTCATGACAAATTACGACCTTTGAGTTAAATGTGTACAAAAACAACCAGTACATAAACTTATTGATTGCAACACTTGTGGAATATACATTTTCGTTTATATTTATAAATGGAGATTATCCAATCATCAAAATACCTATATATCGAGCCTCAATACACCATGTATGGAGGCTAATGGACAGTCTGGAAGCGAGACTCAAGTAGAGGTCAAATTGAAGCGAGATTTGGGTCTCTTGGAAGTGGTCATGATAGGGCTGGGGCCAACTCTCGGCTCGACCATTTTCATGCTCGTCGGTTTCGGTCTCCAGATTACTGCCACGGGTCTCGTTCTTGTTTTCCTTCTGAATTTCGTTGTAATCATTTTCACTGCTATGGCATATTCCGAGTTGAGCAGCGCATTTCCCGATACCGGGGGAGGGTATCTGTGGGTCAAAGAGGGGTTGCCCCAGCCCTTCGGTTTTCTAGCCGGCTGGATGTCGTGGTTCGGGCACTGCATAGTTACAAGCTTCTACGTTCTCGGATTCGGCAAGGGCATCCTGTGGA
The DNA here is from genome assembly GCA_023135545.1 of Thermoplasmata archaeon. Lineage (GTDB taxonomy): Archaea > Thermoplasmatota > Thermoplasmata > SG8-5 > JAGLSY01 > JAGLSY01. The sequence continues at coordinate 3,129 of JAGLSY010000310.1, forward strand.
TACTGGAAGCAAAAGGTATCAGTCTGGGATTCGATGGCGACCTGTTCGTGAAGTTGCTCGCGGTCATAGTTTGCATCGTTTTCATATGGATAAACTACAAGGGAACGAAAGAGACCGGTCGTTCGGGAATTTACATCACTGTCGTGTTGCTGGCCATCATAATCACTTTCATGGTCGCCGGGGCCATTTATCTCTCTAAAGGTCTCGGCGAGGGAGATATCACGGAAATCGTGACCAATCCCATGCCAAGCGGCTTCGGTGCCATCATCGTGGCCATGGGCTTCACATTCATAATCTTCGAGGGATTCGAAATTATATCCCAGTGCGGAGAGGAGTGCAAGAATCCACTGAAAACCGTTCCCAGGGCAACCTGGCTTTGCATAATC
>JAGLSY010000311.1 GCA_023135545.1 Thermoplasmata archaeon
GACTTGGTTCCGAGCATCTATGACCACGCGAGGTTTGACGTGGTTCTTGAGGGGGGCGTACCCATTCTGGGAGAGGATGTGGTCGCACGGGTCGCTGGAGCTTCGATGCCTGGAAACTGGGGAATAATAATAATCGGAATGGGGGTTATCCTCGGAACGCTGGCTGCCATCAACTCCACCCTCTTCTCGTCATCGAGGGTATCGTTCGCAATGGGAAGGGATGGCACGTTACCTAGGTCATTCGGAAATCTAAGCAGAAAGACACACACACCGCACGTTGCAATATCCGCCAGCGGCTTCATAATAATCGTCATGACCATAATCTTACCAATCGAGGAAATTGCCGCATCGACGGCTGTGATGTTCCTTCTCCTTTTCATGTTCGTCAATCTTTCGGCCATAACCCTGAGATACAAGCGCCCGGATATAGAGAGGAAGTACATGATGCCCCTCTTTCCTTACGTTCCCATTATCGGCGTTCTCACGGTGATTGTTCTTATGTTTGGCGTCTGGCTCGATTATCCGATGGCAGTAATCATCGCCATCGTCTGGATTGAAATCGGGCTGATGGCCTTTTACCTGTACGGTGGCAAGGAGAAGATAGAGAAGACCGAGCATCCTGATGTGATAGCAGAGAGGGACATTCAGAAGATGAAGAAGAAGGCTAAAGAATACAAGATACTGGTTCCTGTCACAGGTGAGGAGGAAAAGACCCTGGTCAAGTTCGCCGCTCTGGTCGCCAGAGCGGAGAATGCAGAGATACATCTCACCAAGGTCACAGAGATGGACCGGGGAGTTCCCCTGGATTCCATGAGCTTCAAGGAACTGGCACCACATATCAAGGTGGTTGACAAACTCAAGAAGATACTGGACCGGGAGGACATCAAGTGCCAGAGCAAGGTTTTGATATCCCGTTTGGCCTCGGATGCTATACTGGATACCATAAATGAGGAGGACATCGATCTTACCATAATTGGCTGGAGGGGGCATATCAAATCTGGCCACATATTCGGGCACAATATCGATGAATTGATCCAGAAGGCCAATTGTGATATGATTGTATTCAAGTCCCGGGAACTGAGGAAGGAGGTCAAGAAGATTCTTGTCGTCTCCACCCCTATGTGGCATTCAAGCCATGCGACCAGCTATGCTGTTCTGATAGCCAAGCAGGATTATTCCCACATAACCATATTCAGTGCCAGTACCGATGAAGTTGGAAAGGCCAAAGAGGATAAGTACGCCGACAAGCTATGCCAGATTTGTGCGGCTGATGAAGAAATCGAGTACACTAAGCTGCTGGTGGTAGACAAGAGTGTGGAGGATGCAATAGTCAGGGAGGCAGCCAATCATGACCTGGTGGTCTTCGGGGCTGCCGAAGAGTGGAGCCTGAAGAAGTTCGCCTTTGGCAGTATGCAGGACAGACTTGCTAAAAGGATAAAGAAGCCAATTTTGATGGTCAGGAAGATAAGGAAAAAGCCTAAATCCACCAACAAAGAAAAAAGCAATGTGGAGAAGCCAGAGGACTGAACGGCTAACGATGAGTATGTGGAAGGGTCTCTATAATTGATTATCCTAAATTGATTCCCTTGTCCTTTAATTTTTGATGGAAGGTTTTCAGGAGCTCGGACCTGATATCATCTCCCTTGGAAGGGTCAAGAACCCAGGCATTGATACAATACATGGACGAGCCCTTGGATATCGAAAGGATCCTTACATGAACATCGAATTGTGGGTCCAGTCCCTGAACGCCAGCACTGGATTCTAGGATTGCGCTTTCCACCTGTTCGAAAGGGACATCCGAGCTTATGGGTATGTCTATGTCCAGTCTTAGCCCGTCAATTGTTGTGAAGTTGTGAATCGTGGAGCCGAGAACCTTGTCGTTCGGAATGTCCATCACATCGCCGTGGTTTGTCCTGACCCTGGTAAATACAAGATGCTGCTCCAAGACCTCTCCAACTACCGTCTCGTCCCCCAGCTTTACCCAATCGCCCTTGTTGATGCTGTCGGTGAGAAGCAGGACTATTCCGGAAATGGCGTTCTTCATGGACGGCGATATACCGATTATTATGATGATGCTGAGGGTTATGGCAACGATGGTGAGGATCACCAGTTCCAGATAGGCAAAGCCGATAATTTCCAAAATGACCATCAGGGTAACAACGAAAGCCAGCCAGTAAAGAAGATAGCGGATTAGGCCCTTTATCAGGTCGATGAGCTTTCCCGGGAACTTCTTGGACTTGGTCTTGAAGTCATCCAGCATCATGGATACTAGTTTAGCCACAAGGTAAAGCACCACCAGAATGGTGATCAGCGACAATATTTCTTGAAGAAGCAGGGTCGTGTCCATGTCGGTTATTCCTATGACACTGAAAATCTGGTCCCTGACAGACTCGTTCGGGGTTGTGAGCAGGGCCACCAGGAATGAAATTATCACACCAAAGAACAATAAGATATACTTGCTGAGGCTCTGGGCAAAGTCCAGAATTCCGGATTTCACCATAGCGTTGGGGTCTTTCTTTGCCTCGGCACCTTTTATGGAAAACCATACTGAACTGAGCTGGGCGGCCAGAAGGAAAGTGAAGAAGGTAACGCCTGCCATCATTATGAAAATATAATCGATTATGAAATCAAGGGAATCGACCAACACGGCAATCTCCAGCTTGGCACCCGCGAAAAGGATGGTGATGAGAACATATATTATTCCCATTATCCGCACCGCCGAGGAAACGGATTCCAGTGTCCTGTCATCGATATAGGTCCTCTCCTTGAGTTTGAGGAAACTAACATACCTGGACAGGTGGGAGAAGATGAATAGGAGGACAGTGAAAAGAACTATGCCTATGACTATGAGAAGCGCATAATCCTCCGGACCGGCTTGATTCATGATGCCAGTCATTGTTTCCGTGCCGTCGAATAACATTGGTTTCACGATGGGATGAAATGTTCGATTATTTAAGTTTATCCACAGTCCCTATTTCTTTCTATGATAAGGACTGGCCACTCCGAGCAGGCCAATGGGGGACGGGATTGGCCAGCGGAGGAGTGGGGTGGGGGGAGATAAGACCGGCAAGGGTGGGCAACTACCGTCCATAGGTTGAAATGAGGTCATATGAGGAAAACTCTATTATTCATCAGCTGGCTCATTTTCTGGTGATTCC
>JAGLSY010000312.1 GCA_023135545.1 Thermoplasmata archaeon
TCCGCAGCTTCTCGAGGAATGCCGAGGCCTTGGCGGAGGCGAAACCGGGGAGGCGAAAATTACTGCTGGCTACGCACTTCCGGCAAAGCATGTTATACACACCGTCGGCCCTGTATGGCGTGATGGAAACAGCAACGAGGACGGATTACTGGCCGACTGCTATTACAATTCTCTCAGGCTGGCTGTTGAGCATAAATTGAAGACCATCGCATTCCCATCCATCAGCACCGGGGTTTTCGGCTTTCCGGTCGAAAGGGCGGCCAGGGTGGCAATAAAGGAGATAATGAATTTCATAGAGGGTGATAACTGGTTGGATTCAATATCGATTGTGTGTTTTAACGATGCGGCGTATTTGGCCTATACCTCGGCGTTGGAAGAGATGTGGTAAGCTGGGTGTGGATAAGGACCCCGCCCTTCAGGTGGGGCTTAATTTGTACTCCTCGCATTGAGAGCGAGGAGGATATTTCTCTGTTGGGACATCGCTGTCACTTGCCAGCACATCCGAATCAAATACTTCGCTTGAATCTTGTTAATAATCGTATTAGATTTTCTGGTCGCGTACAGATGAAGATTTAACGCGCAACCAGAATAACAAGACCCCGTCTCTGCTTTAGAGTCAAATACTTAATTTTTGATACTTATGAAAGCGTATTTGACTTTATAGTTTCGCACTTATAAGTGCAGAACTTTACGTGCGCAACTATAATCGCGATTGCTCCGCCTGGCAAATGGGAATGAAAGGCTGCGCAACCCCCGGCCAGTGACCTGGCCTGGGCGGGGCATGTTGTTGATGGCAGCTGGGTTATGCAGATATTTGCTCTGCTAGGAAATGCTTGCCTTCGTCCTCCCCTAACCTTGCGCTTCTGCGCTGGCCCTTTCGGACTAATCCAGCGATTAGTCCTCGCTCAACCTGTCGGTTTCGTCCCCTACCTGCTCGAAGCGCCTGACATACTCACAGCGTGGGTCACAGTAATTGATAGTATGGGTTACAGTGTTGTGTTAGCATGGTGGGGGACGGAAGGCGGGTGTAAAATATGCATCAACCGCGGATATTCCAGCCAAATCAAAACTAACTTCTCAGAGTCCTGGTTATGGCAAATTCCTTGTTCCTCAGGGCAACCGGGTGGTATGGGTTTATCTTGAGAACTTCTTCATAACATTGAATGGCCGCATCGAATTTTCCCTCGGACTGAAGAAGGGCAGCCTTGTTGAGCCAAACACCTATGTCCATACTGTCGAGTGCTAGTGCCTTTTCATAACATTTGAGGGCCTCGGCATTGTTTCCTATAACCCTGTAAGTCACGCCCAGGTTGGACCATATTCCCGGGTCCTTCGGGCTTATATCCAGGGCCTTATTATACCACTCGATGGCCTCCTCTGTCTTTCCCAGGGTTCTGAGCAAAATTCCTTTGTTGGACATCAGGTCCGGGTCATCGGGGTTGAGCTCGAGTGAGTGGTCGTAGCAGTACAGAGCCTCGCCAAGCAAGCCCAGGCGGTGTAAGGAAACACCCTTGTTGAACCATGCCCAGGAGTCGTTGGGGTTCTCCTCCAGCGCGTTGTCAAAACATTCGACTGCCTGCTCGCTCTTGCCCATTTTCTCAAGAGCAACACCTCGATTAAACCAGGAGTCGTCATCGGGCCTGGTGTTGATGTCGAAGGTTGAAGTGGCACTGATGGTTTTGGTTTTCTCTGGCTGTTTTTCCATCAATGGCTCGGGCTCAACTGGTTTGGGCTCGATAGGCTTTTGCTTGACCTCCTCGGTCTTTGTCTTCAACTTTCCGGAAATCTTGGCCTCATGCCTAGAGGGTATGACTTTTTCATCCGATTCCAGGGTTGGCTTGACACGCTCGGCCTTGAATTCATAGCCGCAGATATCACATACCTCTGTGTTTGTGTGCCACATCGCACCGCATTCCGGGCATTCTACTTTGTTTCCAGTCAACATGATATTTCGCACATCCTTTATCTGGTCGAATTTTTTGGCAAGGGCATTGGATACCTCTTCGGTTATCGAACTGGGGTTCAGAGGGACTATCAGGCTTGATTTGTATTTTGCAGCCAGTTTTCCCAGGTCGGTGAGGAAATTTTCTATGGCGTCATAGCCATTCTCCAATATGAGATATTCGACCTCATCTATCAGTATTATGCATTCCCTGTGTTCTTTCATGAACTTTTTCAGGTTCTTAAGAGCCTCGTCGGTGAGGGCCTTGGGGTCATCAGGGTCTGACAGCCAAATGAATTCCGCATTCTTAAGGTTATACTCCTTTTTCAACTTTCTCGGTAATTTGGTGGTCAGGCATATACACGGTATTCCGTTTTTGTCAAACTCGGCAAACAGTTCAAATGTAAAATTCGTTTGGGCCTCGTAAATCAG
>JAGLSY010000313.1 GCA_023135545.1 Thermoplasmata archaeon
GCAATTCCCTTGTTGCTCCAGATGCTGGCATCTCCGGGATTGACCAGCAGACCCTGGTTGTAGGAATCTATGGACTCTTCAACACGTCCAAGGGTTCTCAGGGCAATGCCCCTATTGCCCCAAACCTCGCTGTCATTGGGATTTACCTGGATGACCAAGTCATAAGACTCCAGGGCTTCCTCAATCCTCCCCAGCATTTGAAGTACGACGCCCTTGTTAAAAAGAGACTCGGCATGAGTCGGGTCAAGGGCCAAAGCAGCGTTGTAGTGCTTGATGGCCTCATCATATTTTCTCTGCCTTCCGGAAGCTATGCCCATGTTGAATTTCTCGCTCACCTGCTGTTTTTCAATCGGTGTGAGGCGGCGCTTGAAAAGCTTCCCTTTCAGGTGCTTCTCGAGAGAGTCGTTGATGTCCATAGAAAGATGGTCCAGATGTTTTCTGGTGCCTCTCAGCTTGCTGACATCGCCGTCATAATTTCCCAGAACATTTGTATATTGCTTCTCCACGTTGCCGATGTTTTTCCTGAGGGCCTCCTTGATATCCCCCATTGCCAGGTGTAGATATTCCTCCACCTTTCCTGAAAAGATAAGAGCCAGTGACACATATTCACCGTCTGCTATCAATATGATATAACCCTTGACATCTATCCTGCTGAAATTGGAGGTCTCGCCACTGGCGAAGGAATTGTTTATGAAATCAAGAATGGCCTGGAACATGCCGCCTATCAGGTCCGGGTCTATGAGGTCCTGGTCCCGCCATGTCCTTCTCTGTATGAGGGTCCCGGTGCTCCTGTGAATAAGATAAATGTCCTCGATCTCCATGTCTGGCAGGCCTTCATCCTCAGGTTCTGGAATGGCAATGTCCGGGGGCGCATCTATCCTGAGGTCCTGGGGTGTTGCAACCACTGGCTGCGGAGCAGGTGTGGGCGTGGCTGGTGAGGGGGCTGCGGGAGATGGCACGGATGGCTGCGGAGCCGCCGGTTGCGGAGCAGGCTCGGATGCTGCCGGCTTGCCAAATATCTCGGCAATGGTGCCGACCTTGTCAAAATCCCTTGAAAGGGTGGTGACCGTTTCCTTGTTGAAAGAGGCGGGATTTATAGCAACCACTATCGTCCCCCCATTCATGGAGGCCAAGTCGTTTGTTCTCTTTATGAATTTTCTGACCTTGTCATATTCATTTTCCAGGGTCAGGTAGGCAAAGCCATCCAGCAAAAGTATGGATTCGTCATGCTCTTTGAGGAACTTGTTTATGATTCTGGTTATCTCGAAATCCAGCCTGGTTGGCACAAGGGTGTTCGGCTCGCTGCTGGAATCGGACAGCCAGTATATGCTGGCAGCCTCGGAAAGTCCATACATCTTCTTCAATTTCTTGGGATAAAGGGTTGTAATACAAAGGCCTGGCACACCTGACTTGACAACTTCATCAAATAATTTGAAAGTCTCGTCGGTCTTCTCCTCGTAAATAAGATAATTCAATCCTGTGTCAATTGCCATTTGCCTCACCCCTGAGAATTGCCAGGCCATAAATGACCTGATGTTTTGTAGTTGCGTATTTACTCAGTGTATGTACGCGACTACAAAAGTTAGGACAAAGCTATATTAAAGCATTGTGTCCTAAATTCTGATTCTGTCCTGGAAATTCACATTCCAGTAGTATGAGCTATTATGCAGAAGTAATATGGCTAATCCATTAAATATCTTTTTGGTGGTGGGGGTGGATGCCGCGCTCATTATTCTACAACTATTGGGTTTTCTGGGGAAATCATATATAATATGTGTTATAATTACCGGCCAGGAGTTCATACCAGATGTTGAATAAATGCTATTGTCTGAACAATAGAGCCACTCGATTGCTTCTCATAATCTCTCTATTGGCAATTGTCCTGCTGATGTCAAATCTGGCCACATCGGCTGGAGCGGCAGAACAGACACGGTCGATAACATCAGAGGAGCGGTACGAAACACTGCCATTCAGCCCCGGATGCCTGATAATACCCATGGACGAAAAGCAGGATGATAGGCTTCTTGCCTTCGGCATGCTGCACGCCCTTTTGAGAAATGATACCATTTGCTACAGACTTATCGGCCCGCCAGCGGTTTTTGTGCACACCGAGCAGGTTCCCGAGGGCTCCAATTATTCCGGGGGGCCCATGGTGTTGCTGGAGTTCAATATAACCTTGATGGATGAGATAAGGGCGGGCTTCCCCGAAGTCACGGTTCATGAGGTGTCGGAAACCTTCGTATGGCACATGGTCTATAAGATAGAGGAGCCGACAAAGATACTGCTTGTTTACAGGGAGGGGTCGGATTACCAGGAGAGTCTATCGGCCGCCCTGCTGAAGGACATGCATATACCCTTCACGATTAAGCAGATCTGGCACATTGACCCATCCGTGGATTTCATGGACAATGACCTGATAGTTATCGAGGATCCGGGGGCGAACGGGGCCATGGAGCGTTGGCTGATTAACGGCATAAGGTCATCGGTTGCCAGCGGCAGGAATTTCGTGTTCATCGGAAAGGCCATCAAGGACCTTCCGAAAATTTTCCCCTTCTCGGTCAGTCTCCAAGAGGTCAATGACGACATCAAATTCCAGGCGACCTTTGACAATGTGGGTGAATCCCCTTCACAATACCACGGCTCGACCCTGTTGAACGTGACGACCAGTGACTGGGTGGCCACCACACCGACCTTTCCGGAAATGACCCCCATGCTCTATGCGGAGGGCTTTGATGCCCAGGTACTCTTTGCTTCCTATTTCAGATACGGTGATGGCAGCGTGGAGATTTTCTCCTTTGACCCTGAAGAACAGGTCGGAGAGATGAGGGAAATGGCCTCGATATTCCTGGGAAACAGATTTGTACAGGCTCCGCCAGCGCCATTGAAACCGCCCCTGCCGATGGCCCCTTCGGCCATGCCGGTCCCGGCACCCACAATTCCACCGCCGCCGCCACCGCCACCACCGCCGTCGATGGATCCGCCGACCAACCAGATAGCGACAGTGCTGTCGAGCACCAGCGTCTCTCTGGCGTGGAC
>JAGLSY010000314.1 GCA_023135545.1 Thermoplasmata archaeon
CCTACATCAAGGAGAGAAAGGCCTTCGGAAAGCCGATAGGCAAGTACGAGGGCATCCAGTTCAAGCTGGCAGAACATTATGTCAAGATGCAGGCTCTCAGGGACCTTTCATATAAAGCACTCTGGACGTATGACCAGGAGGCACAGGGCAAGGCTTCGAGGTTCGATGTCAGCATGGCAATGGCGATGGCCAAGTCCGTGGCATCCGAGTGGTCCTTCGCTGCCATCAATGACGTGATGCAGTGGCAGGGCGCCTTCGGATACTCGACAGAATGCCCGGACCAGAAGGCCTTGAGGGGTGTCAGATCCTTCAGTCTTGCCGAGGGTTCGGCAGAGATAATGAAATTGATCATAGCCAGGGAGCTCCTGGGCAAGGAATTCCTGTCCTACCGTTGAACTTCGGGAACATGGAGATCCTGCCTGAAACCCGCCGTATGGCCATCAATAACCAATAAATGGACGCAGAGATTAGACCTCTGCGAGTTAGGCCATATGGCTGCTGGAATGTAAACTTCCAGGACAGAATCGTAACACCAGGTCCTATAGGGCCTGGTAGTTTACAGAGATGAAGACCGACCAGACAGTCGAAATAACGAAGTTTCCGGAGGTATGAAATGAACATAATAGTGTGCGTCAAACAGGTGCCCGATACGACGGAGATAAAAATAGACCCGGAGACCAACACCTTGATGAGGGACGGTGTGGAGAGCATTCTCAACCCCTACGATCATTTTGCAGTGGAAGAGGCCGTAAGGCTGAGGGGCAGTCCTGAAGAGGGCAAGGTCATCGTTCTTTCCATGGGGCCGCCCCAGGCCAGGAGCGCGTTGATGAAATGCCTGGCCCTCGGTGCTGACGAGGCCTATCTTTTATCGGACAGGGCCTTCGCCGGTGCTGACACGTGGGCAACATCCAACACCTTGGCCCGGGCGATAGGAAATCTAGAGTTTGACCTTATATTATGCGGTCAGCAGGCCATAGACGGGGACACGGCCCAGGTGGGCCCGGAGATAGCCCAGCTCCTTGGAGTTCCGCAGGTCACATATGTGGAAAAAATAGAGGTTGTTGAAGGAAGAAAATTGAACATTCATAAGCAGACGGAGGAAGGATATCAGGTGGTCGAGACAAGATTGCCCGCACTGCTGGCATTGATGCCTCCGACATCCTTTCAACCCGGCATTCCCCCCATGAGCGGCATCCTCAAAGCCAAGAAAAAGCCCTACACCACATGGAGCGCGGAGGATCTGGGCGGCGACACATCGAAATACGGGCTTGACGGCTCCCCCACCCAGGTCATCAGGACATACGGCCCGCCCAAGAGGGAAAAAGGCGTGATATTTGACGATGAGCCAGAGACATCGGCCAAGAAGCTGGCCGCCCATCTTTTCGATGACGGGATATTGAAGAAGGGGGAGTAAGATGGGGATCAGGATAATTGATGAGAATTGTACTGGATGCGGCCTTTGTGTCAAGGCCTGCCCCTTCGGTTCGATGGTCATACAGGATAAGCTGGCCGTTATCGACGATAGCTGTACACTTTGCGGCAGCTGTCCGGATTCCTGCAAGTTCGATGCCATTGAATTCTCCAGACCCGGCCAGACCGATGAGGACCTTTCTGATTATAAAGGAGTCTGGGTATTTGTCGAGATGAAGGGAGACGGGATAAGAAAGGTGGGCTTCGAGCTGGTCAGCAAAGCCAGGGAGATAGCCGATGAACTGGATGAACACGTCGGGGCCGTAATGATGGGCGATGGACTGAAGGAACAGAGCCAGATGCTGGGAGCCTATGGAGCGGACAGGGTTTACCTGCTGGAAGACCCCCAGCTTAAAGAATACAACACCCAGTCTTATTCCGGGTTGTTATCCGGCCTCATTTCAAGATACAAACCGAGCATCGTGCTGTATCCGGCCACCCATATCGGCAGGGACCTGGCACCCAGAGTTGCCGCCACCCTGGGCGTTGGCCTGACAGCGGATTGTACCGGCCTGTCCATTCATGAAGGGTTGCTGTTGCAATCAAGACCGGCCTTCGGCGGGAATATCATGGCCGACATTGTAAGCCCGAACGCACGTCCCCAGATGGCCACGGTCAGGCCCAATGTCATGAAAGCCGTTGAGGTCGCGGAAGTCGGGACTCCCGAGGTAATAGATGTGCCTTCGAAGGTTGACCCCAAAGGCTTGAAGGTCAAAATTCTGGAGACGATAAGCACCATGGAGGTTGGCTCCAGAAGTCTGGAAGAAGTCGATATCATCGTTTCGGGGGGCAGGGGCATGGGCTCTGCAGAAAATTATGGTATCCTGGAGGAGCTGGCAGACCTTCTCGGAGGCGCGGTCGGAGT
>JAGLSY010000315.1 GCA_023135545.1 Thermoplasmata archaeon
CCCAGGCTTGAATGCTCTCGAAGGTAATTGTAGTATATCGCAAAAGCATCCAGAAATTCCTCATCAATAACAATTTAAACGAACACAACATTTCAGGCTCGAGGTGGAAGATTGTCTGTAAAAACCATAACTATCCTTCTTGTTCTGCTCTTGAGTATAACTGCTTTGTCAATAATACCGAATACCGCACTGGCCCAGGTGATTACCGAAGTGCAGCATTCTCCATCAGAGCCAAACCCAACCCATAATATCACGATATTGGCCATTGGAACTAGTTCATCTGCCAATGTGAGCGTGAACTGGTTCGATGGGGTGTCGACCCGATCTGTAGAAATGTATTTTGCATCTTATTCGAACAAATGGTGGGGGGATCTTCCATCATTTCCTGAAGGGGCCAGGATCGAATATTGGATAACCGTGATCAATGATAATGTTACCATCGAAAGATATCCCGGTGAGGGGAATTACAGTTTTGTGGTAATCCCTGCCACAATACCAGATCTCAAGATCAGGGAGGATTCCTTCTCAATGGACCCGGACCCGGATATAGTGGATGTGAGCAATGAGGATAGGGTGAGCATTCGAATGAGCATCGATAATATCGGATGGGTGGATGCTGTTGGAGTTACCGTGGAGGTCTATGACAATGGTGAATTTCTGCACAATGAGTTCATAGATTCCATCAATGCAAGGTATTACAGGACCTTCTCATTCTGGTGGAGCCCGACTGAAGGCGAGCACAATATCACGGTCGAAATAGACCCCTACAACGGGGTTTCTGAGTTCAATGAGAACAATAATCAAATCTACCGGACGGTTTCAATCAACACGTCGTGTTTCCTTCACACAGAAGATTTCACAACTACAAGGACCGTACTCAATGGAGAATACCATACGTATAAGTTCGAACCTGGAGACCGGTATGTGGACCTGGAATTCAAGATCAATAATGGGAAAGCCGACTTCTATGTCCTCACCGAGAGCCAGTACTCGGATTACCAGTTCCTCTATGCAGAATCATTCCAGTTCACGAAGATGTCCCATAATACAGATAGCTTCAATTGGTTTGAAAAACCAGATAAAACTTATTACGTCATAGTGGACAATGCCGACATTTCCGAATCTGGAGCTTCACCGATCACTGATCTGTCATATGATGTTAGCCTGGTATTAGACGAACGTGATGATATTCCAATAAAGCAAGCCATTGGTCTTCTAGTGGTCGTAGGCGCGGTTATCGGTGTTATGCTTGTTGTGAGGAAATTCGAAAAGAAAAAGCCTCCAGAATATGATCCTCAGACAATTCAGGAGAATATAAAAATTGATAGATAACCTCACATGTAGTAAATCGATATTTCCATATACTTGCTCTACTTATTAAGCCGCCGTGATAAAATGGGAGACCCTAGAATCGAAAAACTGGCTAAGCTTGTTGTGAACTATTCGATATATTGTAAAAAGGGCGACGAGGTACTCATCGCAGCACCCACCATCGCGGAGCCGCTGGCCCTGGAAATGTACAGGGAAGTTCTGAAGGCTGGCGGACATCCCATGATGATGTCGTCTTTTTCGAGAGCCAACGAGATATTCTTCGAGGAAGCAAAGGACCACCAGATCAAACATGTATCTGATGTTAGAAAACTTATCTATAAGAGCTTCAACGGATTGATAAATATCTCGGCCGATTCAAACACCAGGGCTCTGTCCGGGGTTCCCCCGAAGAAGCTGGCCATGCAGTCAGCTGCCATGACAGAGATTCGTGATATTTTCATGACACGCGGTGCCGCAAAGGAACTGAAATGGTGCGGTCTGGCATACCCCACAAACGCGGCGGCCCAGGAAGCCAGCATGTCTTTAACAGAGTATGAGGACTTCGTGTACAGCGCATGCATGGTGGACAAGCGCGACCCTGTTGCCGCCTGGAAGAAGATGCACAATGACCAGAAGGGCATGGTGAGCTACCTGAACAAGGTCAAGGAGCTTCAATTCTATGGCGAGGATACCGACCTGAAAATGTCGGTCAAAGGAAGGAACTGGGTGAACAGCGATGGCACGCACAACATGCCCAGCGGAGAGGTATTTACCGCGCCTATTGAGAATTCGGTGAATGGCACGATAAGATTCTCTTTCCCCGGCATCTACATGGGGAAGGAAATTGAAAACATCTCCCTGGAGTTCAAGAAGGGGAAGATCGTCAAGGCCAAGGCAGACAAGGGTGAGGAATTGCTCAATAGCCTGCTGGCAATCGACGATGGGGCCAAAATGCTCGGCGAGGTCGCCATCGGAACAAACACCGGCATCAAGAAATTCACAAAGAAGATTCTGTTTGATGAGAAGCTGGGTAATACAATTCACATGGCCATCGGCGCCGCCTATCC
>JAGLSY010000316.1 GCA_023135545.1 Thermoplasmata archaeon
CTTGAGTTTGTCCAGTATGCCAGATGCCCAGGAAACCCAAACTCAAAGCTGCCATAATCATATTGGCAAAACTCAAGGATTCCAGTATTTATCAACAGAACTCTCTAACTCAAAGCTTCCTGCATTTATCAACAGAACTCATATATCCGGATGGAAACTATTTTAACCAATAATGTATTGTTAGGATTGATGGCTGTTGGAAAGAAGTTGTCCATAGCGTTTATGATTTCCATAATGCTCTTGTCTGTTCTTAGTTTAATCTCTGTTGATTCGGGGGGCCAGGAGTTGGCCGTGGACAGAGTTGTTGTCAAGACCGATTACCAGATGCTGGGCTTCAATGATTTACAGGGCGGCGGACACCTCACATACGAACTGCATGGCAAGGCTGCCGGAGACCTGAGGAGAGCTGTTCTGGCCAGATATGACGGGCTGGGCCCGACCGATGGGGTAATAGACAGTGCGGAATTGAAGAGGGGAGCCATAGAATCCCCCGGAACGAGCTACATCGCGGACCTGGAACTGGCCCTGAGAGAACATGGCAGGTTTTTCCATGGAATAACCAACAGCTATGACCCACTTCACGAGAACCAGGGAGAGGACATAACCATCGATGCTGTTGGATTCGTCGAGGTCAGGGCCAACATTCCGACGGACGATTATACCTCTGTGTACATCTACCTCTATTTTGATTCATCCCAGACTACTGGAACCTTCACCGGCAACATGATAGCCAATGAGTTGTTCGATGCCCTATATCAGCCCTTCCTGGGCCATATCTCATTAGAGGAGATAGACTACAGCGATTACAGGTTCGAGTACCATCACAACGATTACCGCGTGAGCCTGGGCAGCCTTTACAATCCAGATACACCTAATGGCAACATTCATATAATCAGAACACCGGCCGGGGAGTTGTCATTTTATAATGTGAAAAACATTGTTTATGACGGTTCTTCTATCAACCCCCAGGACAGGATAACATACAGTTCGTTCAATTTCCTCGAGAACCCCCAGATATTGTTCATAGTCATCTTCATCTGCAGTTATCTGCTCTCATCGATGCCAACTAAATTTTATTCGGATTACAAGTACGCTTACCCTAGGAGAACCAGGCACAAGGCCATGAAGATCAAATGGCTCCACTTACTGGGTAAGGTTCTGATTCTGTTACTGCTGCTCTTCTACTTCTTCCCGACCTTCTTCGGATTGATGGGCTCGAACGCATTCCTCGGCGGCATGGCAATGTGGATACTGGCCCCTGTATTTACAGTTACTATCATAATAGTGTCCAAGATGCTCTATGATAAGCAGATTTCCGATATCCCAAGACAGCCGACCCCGCTTCCGAAAAGAAGGCCGGAAACGAGACCCCAGCCGAAGACGGTCACGCCAGCCGGTGTCAATGTGGTCGTTCAGTCGGAACAGCCAAGGAGCCCAGTTCCCGCGCCGATTCCTGTCCCAGTGGTGGAGAAGAAGGAACCGACCGGACCGCCGTGTGTGGTCTGTGATGATCCGATTACCGATTATGTTGACCTGGCCAAGTGTAAATGCGGTGCCATCTACCACGAAAGCTGTGAGGTGGATGTGATAAACTGTCCCAAATGTGACATGCCTTTCGTAGAGGAAGCCGAGCCGGAGCCCGAGATGGAAAGCATTCAGTGCCCGACCTGCGGCGAGGTAAACAAGGTCCTTACCGGGGCCGATATGTACAAGATAAAATGCATCGCATGTGAAGTGATTCTTCAAGGCACCGAGCCGGGATATAACTATCTGGTCATTGACGACGAGAGGAAGACAGCCTTCGAGATGTTTGTAAGTCTCTTGAAAAAGGGCTCCCCAGGATTGTGCATTTCAACAACCTTCCCCGACAAATTGAAAAGGGAATATGATCTGGAATCTGTGGATAT
>JAGLSY010000317.1 GCA_023135545.1 Thermoplasmata archaeon
AAGGTATTCAAATTCATAAAGAAACTGAATGACCTTTCGTCGGTCAACTCCGGAACCCTCTTCATTCCCATCGGGACCAGTTCCCTGGAGACGGACCAGCTGGGTGTGTTGAGAAAGGAATTTGATAAAGTGGTTGAGACAGAGGATGAAGAGTGATAATCTATATTTTTAATCAACCCCATCTCTTAGAGGTGCGGTTCTCTATCCCGAGAAGGTCGAGGATTCTGGCAGATATGAAATCAAGCAATTCCTCTATTGATTCTGGCTTGTTATAGAAACCGGGCATGGCCGGCAGAACAATTCCTCCGGAGAGGGATAACTCGTACATGGTCTTCAGGTTGATGGTGCTGAGCGGTGTTTCTCTCGGCACCACTACAAGCGTTCTTCTCTCTTTCAGGGCGACGGCCCCGGCTCTGGTCATGACATTGTCGGCTATGCCATTGGACAGCTTGGCCAGGGTGGACATGGTGCATGGAATTATCACCATCGCGTCAAACAAAAAACTTCCCGAGCACAATCCCTGATTGAAGTCATGGTTATTGTAAATGTGACCGGCCAGCCCCTCTAATTGCCCGGGGCTCATGTCTGTTTCTGCCTCTAAAAGGTGTTCTGCCGAATCCGAAATTATCAGGTGAACTTCGGCTTTCCCCTTCAAGGCCTTCAGCAGGTTGATGGCGTAAACTATTCCTGATGCTCCGGTAATTCCAACAACTATTTTCAATATGAGCCCGCCTGACCAGTATCAATCTGTTATTATCTCGAACTTGTTACCATCGAAGAGTAATGGGAAATACGTGCGGTCGTGGTCCGTCTTTCTCATCTTCACGATACTGAGGTAAAGGTTGACCTGTTTACCGTCCTTTTCCAGTTCCAGGTGTATTATTCCATCTGCAAGAAAATCCTCAACCCCGAAAAGGCCAAACAACTGCTTCTCCGGGTCCAGCATTTCAGATATGATGAATGTGGTCATGTCCAGCTCTCGCAGTTTCTCAAAGAAATGGAAGATGTCGCTCCTTGGGTTCTTGAAGGTTGTCAGCGAGTAGAGGGCCGCAAGTGAATCCAGAACGAAGATATCACAGGCGTACTTGTTCTTGTAGCTTTGAACGGTTGTCAATATCGAATCCACCCAGTTGACTTCGCCGGACGAGGTTTTACCGGCACTCTCTTTTCTCAGTCTTGTCATGTCTATAACGACTATGCCCGAGTCCGTCAAAGACCTGGGATCCATTCCCAGCTTGATCATGTGCTCCAAAAGGCTGACCCTTGTTTGCTCCAGGGTAACATATATTCCCCTTCTCTTCTGCTTTTTTGCGTTGTTGAAAAGCATGCTGTAGGCTATACTTGATTTCATCGTCCCGGCACGGCCGCATATCAAAGTCAGGTATTTGGCGGGTACTCCGCCCTCCATTCTGTCATCAAGTCCGGTTACATAAGTACGAATCCTTTCATCTGCCATATCATGTCTCCTCTTTCTTAAGGTAATAGGGCATATCATTTAAAGACTTTACTTTCAGATATCATAGATAATAGATTAATATTTTTAAGATAAGTATATTTTTGAACATCTTAGCCTGAAATTATTAACAAATGATGAAAAATACTATATATCATCTATGCAATAGTGTCATATATGGCAGCGGGGAAGAAACTTAAGAGCTATACAGAAAAGGAGAAGCAGACATTATGCGGTCTGGTCAAATATCCCGATCTGAATGATAGGGAGCTTGCTGAAAAATTAAAGATAAAGCATTCCACAATAACTGCCATTCGAAGACGGATGAGGAGCTCCAATGATCTTATATCCATCAAGATCCCAATGCTCCAGTATTTTGGATTTGAGATCTTGACCATATCCTATGGAAAACTGAATCACAACATAGCCATTGAAAACAAGAACATGATAATGGACAAGTGCTCCAAACTCCATAATAATTCATTTATATTCTGTTCTTCAGATGACATGGCCTTCATGATATCTCTTTACAGGAACTATACGGAAGTGAAGAAAGACATAGCTGAGTTGCAGAGGTTCCTGAGCATGCATGACCTCCTGACAGAAGAATCATGGAACCATGCCCTCTTTCCTTTCGAGGTTTCCAAAATACTGAATTATTTTGATTATTCTCCTGTCCTGTGCAGGTACTTTGATATGAAGCGGGAATCTGAAAAGACCCCGTCTCTCGATTATGAGACCATGAGGAGCGTGGAACTGTCGGCGAAGGAGCGAGCCGTGCTGCACGGGCTTGTCAATGACCCCGAACTCCCCAACAATGCACTGGCCAAAAAGATTAAAGTTTCACGACAGGCGATATCCAATATCAAGCAGAGGCTTACTGATGATGGTGTGATAAAATCTCTGAATATCCCCAACATCAACGAGATCGGATTGGAAATCCTGGTCCTATCTCATGTGTTTTTCAACCCCAAGTGCATGATGAAGGACAGGCGCAAGGGAATCAACTATCTGCTTCAGGAAACCCCCCAGTTGTTCACGATTACTGGCAGCTTTGAGAGCGTTATGCTTCACTCGGTTGCCAACTACGAGGAATACAATTTCTACAAGAACAAACTTCTGTCAATTTATTCGACACACAGCTTTATTCGGGGAGAGCCGAAGATCATGCTGTTTCCCATATCTGACCTGATATTTCATAAATATTATGATTTCTCTTCAATCATGAGCCTTATCAAGGATTAATGA
>JAGLSY010000318.1 GCA_023135545.1 Thermoplasmata archaeon
TCATCGTATTCAACTACAACAACTATTCAGACCAGTACTGGCTTCTAGGCCACAAGGGAAGTGTCAATGACATATCATGGGATGTTCAGAATACACTGATATCCGGGGCATCCGACCCCAACGCCAAAGTGTGGTCCACCGCCGCCAAGGCGGAGACGGCAAACCTGGGCATGCACCGCAACAGTGTTTATGCCGTGGACCGAATAGCCAGCGGGACCAGGATAGCCACGGGTGGAGGCAATTCCCTTGAAAAAGGCAGGTCGGAAAGCCAGATTTATTGCGCCGTCTCAACGGACGGGGGAATGAATTTTGACGAGCCAGTGGTTATCTCCGAAATTTTGTCAGGAATGAAGCATTCACCGAAGGTGGCTATGGACGGCAACGATGTAATCTCGGTCGTCTGGTATGATGACAGGAACTATCTGGATGATGTGTACTTCTCAAATTCCACAGATATGGGAGTTAGTTTCTCGGATGACATACCGGTATCGGTAACGGCTGGAAAGGTGGAGAATCTGCCGACCATTGCCGTGGAAAGGGACACCGGGACCGTGCACCTGGCATGGCAGAAGGAGACCGGTGGAGACTATATGAATCCTATTCACGATATTCATTACGCAAACTCATCCGACGGCTTCAGCCGAGTTCTGCTAATTGACCCGAATACCGCGGTCCAGCAAACCCCGGACATTACGGCTACCCCGGATGGTATCCAGGTTTACATAACCTGGATAGATTCCAGGCTGGGCGGCTATCAGGTATTTCTTTACAATTCCTCGGATGGCGGCATGACATTTTCAGGACACGATGTGGTCAATGATGAGGATACCCAATCAAAATATTCCCCGACCGTGGGGGTGAATAAATACGGGGACCTTGCGGTGGTCTGGCACGATTATAGGGATGCGGGTGTCAACATTTACTACTCGGGAAACGTTCTGGCCGACACGACAGCCCCGATTATCATCTCCGTCACACCCGAAGACGGAGCCACTAATGTTTCAATTTTCAAGCCAATAATTATCGAATTCTCCGAGCCCATGGACAAGACCAGTGTGGAGGAGGCCTTCACCCTGACCATCGACACCCAGGTCTTCACTGCGGATGATTTCGTTATCTCGTGGTCAGGTTACGGAGACGAGATAAGGCTTACTCCAGGGACCCCGATGCAGTACAATTCCGCATACACAGCGGAACTGGACACCGGACCACTGGATATATCTGGGAATGTAATGGCATCCGGCCTGACATGGGACTTCAGCACCGGCAGTGACTGGGACCCGCCTGTCATCCAGGAGCAACTGACCATAGAGGTATCTGGCCTGACGTTCACCATCACCACGAACGACACCTTTGATGTCAACTACGATGAGGCGGCCACCATATACGCCGAGATAAAGGATTACAATGGTGAAGTGGATGAGGCAAGAATTTATTACATGGGAGTTGGCAGCACATCCTATTCAAACATGCTGGTGATGGAAAAAATTGGTGGACCGGAGGATGATGATTACTCGGCCACCATACCCGCGCAGAATTCGCTGGGCAACGTGTCTTTCTACATATGGGCCAGTGATATCAGGGACAACGCCGTCAACACGACCCCTTACCACTACAGCGTGAAGGACATTATGTCCCCGGAAATAGAGCTGTCGGAAATCACGGAATGGCCCGTTCACTCGCTCATTCCCATAGAGGCTCATGTGACCGATTTTTCCAGCCTGGACAGCATCCAGCTGGCGTACAAGAGGGCGACTGATTTGATCTTCACCGTGGTCAACATGTCCTACAGCCTGACAACAGGCAACTACTCGGCCCAGATACCGGAGCAGACCAGCATCGGTGTGCTGGAATTTGACGTGACGGCCGTGGATGGGTCAGGCAACGAGAACCGGACCGACACTGTGATGGTAGACATAATAGATGTGAACAAGCCAGTCATCGAATTGTACGAACCATTAAACCAGGAGGACAAGTCAATAAGCATAGTAGCAGAGGTTACCGATGACATTGCCGTTCTGGAGGTAAGCCTGTATTTCAAGGCGGTTGGCGGCGACCTGTGGGTCAAGAGGACGATGGCTCTGCAATCCGGCAACGAATACGCCTACACCATTCCTGCCCAGACCAGGAGCGGCAAGATCTACTATTACGTCAATGCCACCGACACCTCGGGAAACACAGCCTCGACCCTTGACGACATCCAGGACTTTGCCCATGTGTGGTCGGTTACCGGAACTGAAACACCCTGGTTAGCCTACATAATACCCATCATAATTCTGATTGCGGCCATCGTACTGGCATGGGTATTGAAGAACAGGAGAAATGGCAAACCGGACACCGAAGAGGATGACGGAGAGGGAAATGGGAAGAGCGAGGTAGAACCCCGAGATGAAACGGACATGCAAAAAACCGGGGAAGACATGAACAAAAAGGATGAGCCAGGCATTCCGGAGCAAAAGGATGGCGAGCCAGAAATAGAATCTGTGGATACAAATGAGGATAGATGAGCTGGCCA